>CALMTJ010000051.1:8120-11800 GCA_937872715.1 uncultured Methylobacteriaceae bacterium | reverse complement strand
CCGGATGGGCCTCCTTGCCGCGACCGCCGGCGCTGCCGCCCCGGGGATCGCCTTCAACCGGGGCGTGGTCACCCGCGCGGCGCGCCTCGGCCTGCCCGCGGCGGCGCTCGTGTCGATTGCGGTCTTCGGCTTCGTCCAGCCGGCGCTGCTCTCGCTCAAATTGTCGCCCCGGCTGGTCGCGGCGGCGCGGGGGGCCGGCTGCGCCGATCCCGCGATGGTCACGCTCGGCTATCGGGAGCCGAGCCTCGTCTTCCTGGCCGGCACGTCGCTCCGCATGGTCGAGAGCGGGGCGGCCGCGGCCGCCTTCCTGGCGGAGACCGGCTGCCGTGTCGCGATCGTGGACAGCCGCTTCGAGCCGGCCTTCCTGGCGGCGCTCGCCGATCCCGCGTCGCGCCGGCCGGTCGCGCGCGTCGCGGGTTTCAACATCAATGGCGGCCGCCGCACCGATCTCGGCGTCTACGCGGCCGGGCGCTGAGCCGTGGACGAGCTCAGGCTGTCGGTGGTGATCCCGGCCAAGAACGAGGCCGGCTCGGTCGCGGCGCAGCTGGACGAGCTCGACCGGGTGCTGCGGCCACTCGCGCCGTTCGAGGTGGTCTACGTCGTCGACGGCTCGACGGACGGGAGCCTGCGCGAGCTCGCCCGCGCCGACCGCGACTGGCTCCGGGTGATCGTCCACGCGGAGAGCTGCGGAAAGAGCGCGGCGCTGCTGACCGGCATCCGGGCCGCCCGCGCCCCGCTCTGCGCGACGCTCGACGGCGACGGCCAGAACGACCCGCGCTACGTCCTCGACCTCGTGGCCGCGCTCGAGGCCGGCGGACCCGATGTCGCGCTCGCGGTCGGCCAGCGGACGCGGCGCGGCGACGGCGCCTTCAAGCGCTGGCAATCCGGCGTCGCGAACCGGGTCCGCCGCGCCGCGCTCGGCGACGACACGCGCGACACGGCCTGCGGCCACAAGGTGATCCGCCGCGAGGTGTTCCTCCAGCTGCCGTTCTTCGACGCGCTCCACCGCTTCCTGCCGGCCCTCGTGAAGCGGGAGGGGCACGGGGTGGTGCACGTGGACGTGATCGACCGGCCACGCACGGCCGGGCGCTCGCATTACGGCTTCCTGGACCGGCTCGCCGGCGGGATCCTCGACCTCGCCGGGGTCTGGTGGCTCATCCGCCGACGAAAGCGCCTCCCCGCGATCCGGTACGACGGCTGATGTTGATCCACCTCTCGCAGGACGTCGGCGACTACCTTTACGACGTCTTCGTGGCCCGTCTCGACCTGTGGCTCGTCTTCGGGATCGGCGCGCAGGCCCTGTTCGCGGCCCGCTTCGTCGTCCAATGGATCGCGAGCGAGAGGGCCGGGCGATCGGTCGTGCCGATCGCCTTCTGGTTCTTCTCGGTGGCGGGCGGCCTGATGACCCTCGTCTACGGCCTCGTCCGGCGCGAGCCGGTGATCATACTCGGCCAGGCGCTGTCGCTCGTCATCTACGGCCGCAACCTCATGCTGATCGCGAAGGAGCGGCGCGCGCCCCAGACGGACCGCCCGTCGGCTCTTACGCCGGAACGGGGGGCTGGGTGAGCGCTCCCGTCTCGTCCGGCCGCCAGCCGAGCTCGCGGCGGTAGCGGGCGAAGCAGCGCTCGCCGCAGCGGAGCCGCATCAGGGCGCCTTCCGCGATCGCGTGCGCGATGCCGGGATCGGCATAGACGAGCGGCCTGATCGCTTCCGCATTCCAGGCCTCCGAATGCTTGATGTCCAGGATGGCGTGGAGGTCGAAATAGTGCCGGTCGCCCGTCGGAACCCCGAGGCGCTTCAATCCCCGGCCCACGGCGGCGGCGCGGGCCGGCGCGGTCTGCTCGATGATGCCGAGCGCGCCGATGGAATGGTAGGCGTAGCGGCGGTTCCAGGCGAGCGCCGCCATGGTGTTGGCGAGCGCGAGCGATTCCCACACCGTCGCTTCGGTCCTGGCGTCGAGGCCGAGGCGTCGCGCGAGCGTTTCGAGGAGGGGGCCATGCATGCCCTTCTCGTTGCCGCGGCCCATCTCGTCCCAGTAGTTCCGGGCGAGTTCGAGCTTCGGGCCGACCGGCATCTTGACCTGCGTCAGCGCGGTCAGGTCCTCGAACCCGGCCTCTCCGGCGACCTCCTGGCCGAGGAACCACTTCATCTCCGCCATCGTGCAGCTCTCGGCAAGCCAAACGAACAACGGGTCGTTCTGGCCAGGCCCCGTGGCGGTGAGGTCCGTGAGCCAGGCGTCGAAACCGTCCGGATCGGTCGGAGCGGCCGCCGCACGGGCCGCGACGGCCAAGCGCTCGCGCTCGATGAATTCGCCCTCGATGACGAGGAAGGCCGCGTCGTTCTCGATCTCGGCCCGCCATGCGTCCTCGGGCAGACCCGGGTGGAGGCGTCTCCGGTTGAAGGCCGCCAGCCGCTGCTGCAGCTCCTCCTCGCCGCCCTGGATGGCCGCTCTCGGCCGGTCGTCCACGTTCAGCATCTCGGTCATCTCCCTCTGGTCACGGTCAGGACCACGGCCGCGATCCGGTCAGCCGACCTGTAGTTCTCGGTCTCGAGTTCTTCCCCGAACACGTCCGGATCGATCTCCCGGTACGTCCAGGCGACGCCGCTTCCGGTGAGATCGGGCGCGACCTCCTCCAGGAAAGGGTCGCGTCCGGCCACGATGGCGACGCCCGTGTAGAGGATCAGGCGTCCTCCCGGAGCGAGCCGATCGAGCGCCGTCCGGACGATCCGGACGGACAGGGCTTCGCCGAAGGCGCCGCCGCCGTGCCGGTAGGCTCGCGTCAGCGGATCGTTGAGGTAGGGCGGGTTGCTGACGATCAGGTCGAACGACCCCTCGACGGATGCCAGGAGGTCGCTCTCGATCGGCTCGATGCC
This sequence comes from uncultured Methylobacteriaceae bacterium, assembly GCA_937872715.1. GTDB lineage: Bacteria > Pseudomonadota > Alphaproteobacteria > Rhizobiales > Beijerinckiaceae > Enterovirga. The sequence goes on along the minus strand of CALMTJ010000051.1, from coordinate 8,926 downwards.
TGTCAGGCCCGCCGCTCGGGCGTTGGCCTCGGCGAAGGCGAGGGCGGTCGGGTTGACGTCGACGAGCGTGACCGTCGCTCCGGGCCGCGCGTGGGCTACGGCGATCCCTCCCGGTCCGGCGCCGCACCCGATGTCGACGGCCCGCTCGACGGAGCCGGCCAGGCGGGCGAGCTCGCCCTCGACGCACGAGACGAATCGGTAGGTGTCGGGTCCGAAGAACACCGCGTCGGCCGCGACCGTCGGATAAGCGGAATGGACGAAAAGGTCAGGACCGAGCGACGACACCCGCACGGTCGAGCGGTGCAGGCCGGCCTCCGACACGAGGCAGCCCGCCCGGCCGAGAGCGTCGAACAGCGGGGCGGGCAGCATGTCGGACGCGAACGGCCGGCTCCAGCCGAGCGCCCCGGCCAGATCCGTCGCGAGGCTGTTCCCGGCCCTGCCGTTCACCCGGGCTATCGTGGCCGGCGTGGGAGTGACGAAGCGGTACCCGGCTGTCCGCAGGACGGCGAGGATCTGCACCAGCTCGTCTCGGACATGTGACCTCAGGCGCGATCCTCCCTTCCGCATTCGCCGGTCTCGCTGGACGTGCCGGCCGGGGCTCGACGGAATAATGCAGCCGGCTTCCGTCCGTATGACACGATGAGGTGATCCGGACCTCCCGGTCTTCGTCTGACCGGCCGGGCTTCAGCGCCCCTACGGCTCCAGGAAGAAGCGCACCATCTCGCGGCTGGCGTCCGGTCCGCGCGGGTCGGTATAGGAGCCGGCCGGGCTGCCGCCGGCCCAGGCATGGCCCCCGCCATGGATCA
>CALMTJ010000051.1:7220-8083 GCA_937872715.1 uncultured Methylobacteriaceae bacterium | reverse complement strand
GTCGCGGACCTGCCGGCCCCGTCGAGATGCCGCGTCCTCGTCCAGGACGCGCCGCCCGGCGCCACGCCCCGGGTCACCTCGCCTGCGGCCGGCGGCAGGCCGCCCTCGAACTGGGTCACGACCTGGTCCCCGTTCACGGGGTTCACCGTCCGGTCCCGGTCTCCGTGGAACACGATCGCGCGGGCGGGGCTGCCCTGGCGGCGGCCCGCCTTCGCCGGCGCGGCGGCTGCGCCGCCCTTCATGGCCGCGAAGGCGCCGCCCATGTCCCGGGCCGCCCCGCAGGCGAGGCCGGAATGCACGCCGACCGCCGAGAACAGGTCCGGATAGACCGCCCCGAGCACGGCCGCCGCCGCCCCGCCCGCCGACAGGCCGGCCGCGAAGACCTTGCCCGGATCGACGGGGAACTCCCGCATCACGTCCGCGACGATCCCGGCCACGATGGCGGGCTCGCCGCCTCCGCGCACCTGGTCGGAGCCGTGGAACCAGTTCGAGCACCGCGACGAGTTGGCCGATTTCGACTGCGCCGGATAAACGACGAGGAATCCGAGCTCCTCCGCCAGCGCGTTCATCCGCGTCCCGGCCGCGAAATCGTCGGGGTTCTGGGTGCAGCCGTGCAGCATGCAGACGAGCGGAGCCGGGCGCGCCGCGAGGGTCGACGGGACGTAGAGCTTGTAGACGCGGCTCCCGGCCGGCCCGGCATAGGCGCGCTCCTCGAATCTTGCGCCCGCGGGCAGCGGCGCGGGCGGGACGTTCCCGTGTCCGGGCCCGACGCGCCCACCCTTCAGGGCGTCGGTGAGCCGTCCGAGAACGCCGCCCGCCACGGTCTCGCCTGCATCGCCAGGCGCCGTCCAGGTGCGCTGGCC
>CALMTJ010000051.1:6365-7210 GCA_937872715.1 uncultured Methylobacteriaceae bacterium | reverse complement strand
CGATCGTCGGAGGCTCGCGGCCGCCCGAATCGCGGGCCGGTGCTGCGGCCGGGCCACCCGCCAGGGCATCCTTCAGCAGGGCGGCGGCTTCGGCGAGCCGGCCGGCGCGGGTGAGGCGCGTGGCCTCCTGGAGGGCGGTCATGTTCATGGGTGAGCCTTGTCGGTGAAGAAGGGCGGGGCGGCGGCGGCCGAGCGGGACTCGTCAGCGCATCCGGTCCGCGAGCGCGGTCTTGACGTCGGGGGAGGCCTGGAGGGAGCCGAGCACGTGCAACGACCCGATCGCCTGCCGGGCGAGGGCGGGGGTCACGTCGTCGGCGAAGCTCGCCAGCCCGAGCACGGCGACGTCCAGCACGGCGCCGTCCGACACCGCCGCTTCCAGCTCGGCCCGGCCGAACCGGACGAGGCCGAGCTCGAGCCTTCGGCGGCGCGTGCCGGCCGCTACCGCCTCCTCGTGACGCGTCAGCTGGTGCCGGATGGCGGTCCGGATGAAATCCGTGCGGTTCGCGTAGAACCCGTCCGCCACCAGAAGGTCGATCTGGCCGAGATCGACGAAACCGAGATTGATGGTGATCTTCTCGCTGTCCGGCTGGCGGACAGGCGTAGGCGCAACCTTAGGACCAGGCATCCGACCATCTCCTCACCATCCAACCGGATGGTAAGTGGCGGGGCGCCTCGCTTTTTCAAGAGCCGGGCGGCCAAGAGCTTCTAACGATCCTCCCTGGAATCGGTCGGTTCGCCATGGCCGGGGCTCGGCCCGGCCCATCCCGAAAGGACGCTGCCGCGAGGGAGCCCGTCGACGTCACGGCCTCGGACGGACGTGGATGGCCGGGCCAAGCCCCGGCCAC
>CALMTJ010000051.1:0-6355 GCA_937872715.1 uncultured Methylobacteriaceae bacterium | reverse complement strand
GGCCCATCCCCCCGCCCACGACGCATCGATCGTCATCGAGTGCTGTCAGGCGCCCCCGCCGCCTTCACGGGCGAGCCATAGGGAGCGCGGGCGAGGATGCGCCCGTCGACCTGCGTCACGTCGCGCAGCCCGCACATCGCCATGGATACGTCGAGCTCCTTGCGAATGATGGTCAGCGCCTCCGTTACCCCGGCCTCGCCGCCGGCGCCGAGCCCGTACAGGAAGGCGCGGCCGATGAAGGTGCCCTTCGCGCCGAGCGCCAGCGCCTTCAGCACGTCCTGGCCGGACCGGATGCCGCCGTCGAACAGCACCTCCATGCGGCCGCCGACCGCGTCCACGATCGCGGGCAGCGCCTCGATGGACGACGGAGCTCCGTCGAGCTGCCGGCCGCCATGGTTGGAGACGATCAGCGCCTCGGCGCCGGTCGCGAGCGCGGGCGGGATGTCCTCCGGGTCGAGTATGCCCTTGAGGATCAGCGTTCCGCCCCAGCGGTCGCGCACCCATTTCACGTCGTCCCAGGTCAGCGTCGGGTCGAACTGCTCGACCGTCCAGGCGGACAGGGAGGACAGGTCCGTCACGCCTTGAGCGTGCCCTGCGATGTTGCGGAAGGTGCGGCGCTTCGTGCCGAGCATCCCCATGCACCAGCGCGGCTTCGTGGCGAGGTTGATGAGGTTGCGGACCGTCGGCTTCGGCGGAGTCGAGAGGCCGTTCTTGATGTCCTTGTGGCGCTGCCCGAGAATCTGGAGGTCGAGCGTGAGGACCAGCGCCGAGCAGCCGGCCGCCTTCGCCCGGTCGATCAGCCGCCCGATGAAGTCGCGGTCCCGCATGACGTAGAGCTGAAACCAGAACGGCCGGTCCGTGTTCTCGGCCACGTCCTCGATCGAGCAGATCGACATCGTGGACAGGGTGAACGGCACGCCGGCGGCCGCGGCGGCGCGCGCCGCCAGGATCTCGCCATCGGCATGCTGCATGCCCGTGAGGCCCGTCGGCGCCAGCGCGACCGGCATGGAGACCGGCTGCCCGACCATGGTCGAGGCGAGCGTGCGGTTCCTCATATCGACGGCTACGCGCTGGCGGAGCTTCACCGCGGCGAAATCGGCGGTGTTCGCCCTGTAGGTGCCTTCCGTGTAGGAGCCCGAATCCGCGTAATCGTAGAACATCCGCGGCACGCGCTTCTCGGCCAGCACCCGCAGGTCCTCGATGCAGGTCGCGGGTTTCGCCGCGAAGAAGCGCGACATCCCGGACGGCGGCCGCGACGACGGCATGCGGGTGGCGTGAACGGACATGCGGGCGTCTCCTGCGATCGTTCCCATCCTCTTACGCCATGGCTCGCCAGGATGCAGCGGGATCGCGGTGCGGCTTGACCCTACAATCCTGGCGGTGAGGCGGTGCCGACCGGCACGATGCGTCCTGGCCGGGCTCGGCCCGGCCATCCACGTCCGTCCGGGGCCGTGACGTCGACGGGCTTGCTCGCAGCCGCGTTTGTCGTGGGTGGCCGGGCCGAGCCCGGCCATGACGGATTGATCGACCTTCAGCAGGTGCGACGGAAGCTCTACGGCGTCGCTCTCAGCCGCGCGAAGCCCGCGTCGAGGTCGCGCTTCAGGTCGTCCAGGTCTTCGAGGCCGATATGGAAGCGGAGCCCCGGGCCTTCCGCCTGCCAGCGGGTGACCGTCCGGTACCCTCTCGGATCGAAGGGCAGGACGAGGCTCTCGAAGCCTCCCCAGGAGGCGCCGAGGCCGAACAGCTCGAGCCCGTCGACCATGGCGGCGAGCGCGGCCGGGCTCGCCGGCTTCAGGATTACGGAGAACAGGCCGGACGAGCCCGTGAAGTCGCGCGACCAGATCGCGTGGCCGGGATCGTCCGGCAATCCCGGATGCAGCACCCGCTCGACCTCCGGGCGCCCGGCGAACCAGCGGGCCATGTCGAGCGCCTGCCGCTCGTGCTCGCGCAGCCGAAGCGCGAGCGTTCGCAGACCGCGCAGCCCGAGGAAGCAATCCTCCGGACCGGCCAGGATGGACAGCTGGGAATAGGTCTCCCGGAGCCGCTTCGCCCAGGCCTCGTTCGCCGAGGTCAGGCCGAGCAGGAGGTCGGAGCCGCCGGACAGGTACTTGGTGCCGGCCTCGATCGCGATGTCGACGCCGCGTTCGTGCGGCGGGAAGAAGAGCGGGGTCGCCCAGGTGTTGTCCATCAGCACGCAGGCGTCCCAGGCATGCGCCGCCGCCGCGATGGCCGGGATGTCCTGCATCTCGAAGGTCTGCGAACCCGGCGCTTCCGTGAACACGGCCCTGGTGTTCGGCCGGAACAGGTCCCGGATGCCGGCCCCGATCAGGGGATCGTAGTAGGTCGTCTCGACGCCGAACCGCGTCAGGAAGCCGTCGCAGAAGATACGGGTCGGCCGGTACACGGAATCCGGCACGAGCAGGTGGGACCCCGCCTCGCAGGCGGTCAGCAGGGCGACCGTGACGGCCGCGAGGCCGGACGGGGACAGCACGGTGTCGGCCGCTCCCGCCACGCCGGACCAGGCCTTCTCCAGGCTTTCCCGGGTCGGCGTGCCTTGGGTGCCGTAGGTGTAGCGGGCCCTGCGGGCGTTGAACGTCTCCGTGTCCGGGTAGAGCACCGTCGAGCCGCGATAGATCGGCGTGTTGACGAAGCCGTGCTGCTCGGAGGGATCGCGGCCGAGATGGACGAGGCGCGTGCGCTCGCCGAAGCGGCCGAGATCGGGAGGCGTGTGTCGGGACATGGACGGGTCCGGGAGGCGGTTCTTTCAGCCGCCCGCCCTGCGCCGAGTCAAGCCGCTGCCCGTCCCGTGGACCAGCGCAGGATCACTGCCCCGGCCACCTCTTGAAATGCTTGGCGAGCCGCAGCCCCTGCCCCTGGTAGTTCGACTCGACCCCGACGCCGTACAGCGCCGTCGCGAACCCGCTCGCCACCTGCGTGTAGCGGAGCCAGCCCACCGTCTGGCCGTGCTCCAGGGTGAACGGCACCCCGTAGGAGCGGACCTCCAGCACGGCCTTGCTGCCCTGGGCCCTGCCGTCGGCCCAGCCGAAGCCAGGGTCGAAGAACCCGGCGTAATGGACGCGGAACTCGCCCGAGCGGCTGTCGTAGGGCACCATCTCCGCCGCCATCTGCGGCGGCACTCCGACGTCCTCTCGCGAGGAGAGGATGTAGAACGCATCCTCCTCCAGGCTGAGCCGCCCGTCGGATGCGTGTATCGGATCCCAGAACTGGTCCGGATCGTAGAAGTCCGTGCGGCCCACATCGATCTTGTTGGAGGCCGACCTTGCCCGGTACGCCACCACGGAACCCGGGCCGTCGCCCTTCAGGTCCACCGTGACCGGGACCAGCAGCCCGCCCCGCAGCGGCAGGAGGGGCTCCACGCCGCCGATGAGCTGGCCCTCCTTGTAGTATTTCGCCACCGTCTTCTGCGGCAGCTCCCCGAGGCCCCTGTGCAGGCGCAGCTGGCTCAGCCGGACGCCCGGCCGGACGACGATCGGGAAGGAAAGCGGCGCGACCTCGAGGTAGAGCTTCCCCTTGTATCCGGGCTCGACCCGGTCGAACTCCGTGGCGTCGTCGGTGATCAGGCGCGTGAGGATGTCCAGGCGCCCCGTCGAGCTCTTGGGGTTGGCCGCGCCGTACGTCTCGGCATCGAGGTGGAGCGCCTCCATAAGCTCGACGACGTACACCGCCTTCTTCTCGAAGACGGCGCCTCCGGTGAGGTCGATGGCCGGGAGGCCGTCGAGCTGTGCGACCCTGTCCATCACGGTTCTGCCCTGGCCGGGCAGGAAGCTGGCGCGGACCCGGTAGGCCTGCTTCCCGAGCCTGAGATCCAGGCTCGCGGGCTGGATCTGGTCCGGTTCGATGTCGAGAACGCTGCTGACGGCCCGGCTCCGCACCAGGTTCTGCAGCATCCCGGAAGGCATCACGCCCGTTCCTCTCGCCGGAACGACGTTGCCGGCCTCGGGCGGGAACAGGAGCCCGTTCGTGTCCGTCATGGTGGCGCCGCTTCTCCGCTCTCCCGCCGACCTCGCACGCGCGGGCCGCCCCGGCCACGATCGGGGCTGTTGATAACCGCATCAAGCTGTGGGCGGCACGTCCCGCGCCGTCGCCCGAGCGACATCCCGCGCGGGCGAGGCCCGATTGCCCGCGCCTGCGGCCGGCGGTACTCCTGCCCGGTGCGCTTCCTCCGGTCCCGACACCGCGACCCGCTCGCCGAGAACGGCTGGCTTTCGGGGGATACGCTGCCGCTCGTGCGGCGGCTATGGGGCGAGTGGCTCCGTCCGCACCGGGGCTCGCTGGCGCTGATCATGGCGTTGATCGTGGTGGTGGCCTGCTCGACCGGGCTCTACCCGGTCCTGATCAAGGCCGCGTTCGAGGCCTTCACCAACCGGTCCGGCTCCGGCGCGCCGATCAAGATCAACCTGATCGTGCGCCGCTTCGTCCTGTCCCGCCCCGACGCGATCGCGCTGGCCCCCGTCTTCGTGATCATGGTCACGGCCGTGAAGGGTTTCGCCCTCTACGCCATGACGGTCGTCACGAACCGGGTGGTCACCCGGGTCGAGGCCGACATGCAGAGCGCGCTCTACGGCCATCTCATCGACGCGGACCTGGCCCAGCTCGGACGCGAGAGCCCGGCCTCGCTCACGCAACGCTTCACGACCGATTTCACCTATATCCGGGAGGCGCTCACGCGACTGTCGACGGTGCTGCTGCGCGAAATCGCGACCGTGACGGCGCTCGTCGTCGCGATGATCATGATCGATCCCCTCATGACGCTCGCGGCGGCCGTCGCGGCGCCCTTTTTCGCGCAGCCGGTCGCCCGCATCGGCCGCAAGCTCCGACGCAACGCGACCCGAAGCCAGGAGCAGACGGGCCAGATGGCCGGGCTCGTCTCCGAGAGCCTGGGCGGGGCGCGGGTCGCCAAGACTTTCGGGCTCGAGACCTACCTCAAGGCCAGGACCCGCGCGTCCTTCGACGAGATCCGCCGGCTGAAGATGAAATCGGCCAATGCCCGCGCCCGGCTCGATCCGCTCCTCGAGGTCGGCGGCGGCACCGCGGTCGCGGCCGTCCTGGCCCTGATCGGCTGGCGCATCCTCGACGGGCGCTCGACGGTGGGCGATTTCGCGGGCTTCATCACGGCCCTGATGATGGCGGCGCAGCCCGTCCGGGCGCTCGGCAACCTCAACGCCATCCTCCAGGAGGCGGCGGCATCGCTGAAGCGCTACTTCGCGGTGCTGGACGAGCGTCCCGAGATCCGCGACGCGCCGGGCGCCCGACCCCTGCGGCTCGGACGCGGCGAGATCCGGTTCGAGGGCGCGTGCTTCAGCTACCGCGAGGACGCGCCGGCCGTGCACGGCATCGACCTCGTCGTGCCGGCCGGGCAGACGACCGCGCTCGTCGGCCGGTCGGGGTCGGGCAAGTCGACCCTCCTGTCCCTCGTCCCCCGCCTCTTCGACGCGACGGCCGGCCGCGTGCTGGTCGACGGGCAGGACATCCGCGACGTTTCGCTGGGCAGCCTTCGGGCCGCGATCGCGGTCGTCAGCCAGGACGTCATGCTGTTCGACGATACCGTGGCGGCCAATATCGGGTTTGGGCGCGCAGGCGCGTCCGACGAGGAGATCGTGCTGGCCGCCAAGGCCGCGGCCGCCCACGATTTCATCCTCGCCCTGCCGGACGGTTACGAGACCCGGGTCGGGCCGGGCGGCGCCGGCCTGTCCGGCGGCGAGCGCCAGCGCGTCTCGCTGGCCCGCGCCTTCCTGAAGAACGCCCCCATCCTGCTCCTCGACGAGGCGACGAGCGCGCTCGATGCCGAATCCGAAGGGCGCGTCCAAGGGGCGCTGAAGGTGCTGATGCACCGGCGGACGACGCTCGTCATCGCCCACCGGCTCTCGACCATCCGGGACGCGGACCTGATCGTGGTCATGGATGGCGGCCGGATCGTCGAGACCGGGACGCATGGGGCGCTGGGCAGCGGCGGCGGCCTCTACGCGCGGCTGCAGGGCATGCAGGCCGGGCTCCTCGACGAAGCTCCTCCCGCGGCCTTTCCCGCCGCGCCCCGCCTCATTCCCGGCGCATGACGCGGTCGCCGAGGAGGGCCGACCAGAAGCGCGGCCGGAAGCTTCGCGCGACCGCGTCCGGATCGTAGCGCGTCTCCACCCACCGGATGAAGCCGAGCCCCGCCGCCTCGCCGTCCCGCGCATAGGCGGTGAGAAAGGCGTCGAGGATGCCGGTGCGCGACCGGCTCACATGGCCGAACCGCGCGGAAAGCTGCCGCATGGCCTCCGCCGCGCTCGCGCCCTCGCGGATCAGCAGGAACAGCGCGGCGAAGAGCCCCGCCCTGTCCGCGCCGGACTTGCAA
>CALMTJ010000050.1:27251-29596 GCA_937872715.1 uncultured Methylobacteriaceae bacterium | reverse complement strand
ATGCCGAACCGTCCGTAGAGGGCGCGCGGCCGGAACCCGGGCGTCGCGAGCTTGGCGGCGACGGCGTCGTAGACCCGGTCGGCGTTGACCGGCCCGAGCCGCTCGTCGACCCCGAACAGGTCGGACAGGCCCTGTTCCAGCCACAGCCGGGTCGGCGTGCCGCGGAAGAGGTGCCAATGGGAGGCGAACAGCCTCCAGACCGCGCGCGGGTCCGTCTCGACCGCACCGCCGTCCCGCCGGGCGATGCCGAGCTTCTCGAGCGGGACGCCCTGCGAGTACAGCATCCGGAAGATGTAATGGTCCGGCTTCACGAACAGCGTGGCAGGGTCGGGAAACGGCTCGTCCAGCGCGTACCAGCGCGGGTCGGTATGGCCGTGCGGCGACACGATCGGCAGGGCCGACACGCTCTCGTAGAGGCGGCGCGCGATGTCCCGCACCGCCGGTTCGAGCGGAAACAGCCTGTCGGGGTGAAGCCCCATCCCGTCGATGTCCTCCCCGGCGGCTCGGCCGCGCATTGTCAGAACGGTTATACTAATATATCACGCCGTCAAGCATGCGGGAGGAGGAATTGGCAGGGCGTTCGCATCCGGCTCGAAGCGCAGCGATCCCAACCGCGTCACTGCGAGGAGGCGCAGCCGACGAAGCAGCCCAGGGGTGGACGCACGCCTTCCGGGTTGCTTCGCTGCGCTCGCAATGACGGAGCTGGGGACGCAGTCAGCAACGCTGCCCGCTGGCGAGAGGATCTCCGGACCGGCGGGGCGGCGCGAGGCCGCGCCTCGGCGGCTCACGGCCGCGGCCTCGATCTACGCGGAGCTCCGGGATGCCATCGTGGCGCTGCGGCTCCCGCCCGGGATGCCTCTGCAGGAGCGGGAGCTGACGGAGCGGTTCGGCGTCAGCCGCACGCCCCTCCGCGAAGCGCTGATCCGGCTGGCCGAGGAGGGCCTCGTCGATATTCGGCCGCAGGCCGGGACCGCCGTCGCCCGCATCCCGCTCGGCGCCATCCCGGAGGCGGTGATCGTGCGCCAGGCGCTGGAAGGCGCCCTGGTCGAACTCGCGGCACTCCGAGCGGGGCCGGAGCAGCGGCGGGCGCTCGAGCGGGTGATCGACCGACAGGCGGCCTTCGCGGCGCTGGATGACCGCGAAGCGTTCCACGAGGCCGACGAGGCGTTCCACGAGGCGATCGCGGCCGCCTCCGGCCATCCGGGGATCTGGCGCAACGTGAAACAGGCCAAGATGCAGATCGATCGTTGCCGCCGGCTCACGCTGCCGGTGCCGGGCCGCATGGAGCAGGTCGTGGGCGAGCACCGGGTGATCCTCGCGGCGCTGGCGCGCGGGGACGCCGCCGGCGCCCGCGAGGCGATGCGTGTCCATCTCGACGCCGTGCTGCCGGACGCCCGCATCCTGTCGCGGTCGCACCCGGATTTCTTCGCCTGACGGGAGGGTCGCATGCGCCAGGGTTGGAGGTGGTACGGGCCCGGCCGGGACAGCGTGAGCCTGGACGACGTCCGGCAGGCGGGCGCGACGGACGTCGTGACCGCGCTGCACGACGTCCCGATCGGCGAGGCCTGGACGGCGGGAGCGGTGGCCGACCGGAAGACCACCATCGAGACGGCGCCCGCCGGCCGCTCGGCGCTGCGCTGGTCGGTGGTCGAGTCGATCCCGATCCCGGACGCGGTGAAGCGCCGGGGCGGGGAGGCGAAACGCGAGATCGAGGCCTGGATCGCGAGCCTGGAGGCGCTCGCGGCGAACGACATCCGGACGGTCTGCTACAACTTCATGCCGGTCGTGGATTGGACGAGGACCGACCTCGACCATGTGCTCCCGACGGGCGCCACGGCCTTGCGCTTCGACCAGGAGCGCTTCGCGGCCTTCGACCTCCACATCCTGGCCCGCGAGGGCGCCGAGGCGGATTACACGCCGGCCGAACGGGAGCGGGCCAGGAGGACCTTCGAGGCCATGAGCCCGGCCGAGGCCGACGGGCTCACCGTCACGATCGCGAGCGCGCTGCCCGGCTCCACCACGGACCCGCTCTCCCTGCCGGCCTTCCGGGAGCGCCTGCGGAGCTACGCGACGGTCGATGCCCGGCGGCTCAGGCAGAACCTCGTCGAGTTCCTCGGGGCGGTCTGCCCGGCGGCGGAGGGGGCCGGCATCCGGCTCACGCTCCACCCGGACGACCCGCCGCGTCCGCTCTTCGGCCTGCCCCGGATCGCCTCGACGGCCGCCGATTACGCGACCCTGTTCGAGGCCGTCCCGTCCCCGGCGAACGGGATGTGCCTCTGCACGGGGTCGCTCGGAGTGCGGCCGGACAACGATCTGCCGGCCATGGCGGCGCGCTTCGCCGACCG
>CALMTJ010000050.1:26024-27241 GCA_937872715.1 uncultured Methylobacteriaceae bacterium | reverse complement strand
CCGGATCGGCTTCGTGCATCTGCGGGCCACCAAGCGCGAGGCCGATCCGAGGAGCTTCCACGAATCCGCCCATCTCGAGGGCGACGTCGACATGGTGGCGGTGCTGCGCGAGCTCGTGGCGGCGGAGAGCCGGCGCGCGCCCGGCCGGGAGCTCGTGTTCCGGCCCGACCACGGTCACCGGATGCTGGACGATCTCGGCCGGAGCGGCAATCCGGGCTATTCCGCGATCGGCCGCCTCAAGGGCCTGGCCGAGCTCCGCGGCATCCTCTACGCCCTCGGCGCGCCTCCGGCCCCGTAGAGGTCAGGGCAGGACCTCGCGCCGGTCGGCCATGCAGCGGTCGACCTCGGCCTTGGCGTCGTCGAGCGCGCCGTCCTCGGCCGCGTGCAGCACCTGCCGGAGCTCGCGCGCGAGGATCAGCCGGGCCGCGAAGACGTGGTCGGCGCCGGCCGCGTAGAGATCGGCGACATCCCCGATCACGTCCGCATGGGCGATGATGGTGGCGTTCGGGTTGATGACCCGGAGCTGGCGTACCAGCCGTTCGTTCGTGACGCCCTTCAGGAGGAAGTCCGGCACCGTGGAGACCAGGATCTCCGCCGTCGCGATCTCCGCATGGACCAGCGTCTCGGGCTGGGAGATGTCACCGTACTGAACCTTGATGCCGCGCTCGCGAAGCCCGGTCAGGACGACGGGGTTGAAGTCGATGACCTTGATGTCGTCGAGGAGCGCCCGGTCCTCCCGTTCGAGGTCGGCCACGAGGGAGCTCGCCGTGCGATAGAACCCCAGCATCATGATGCGGGCGGGCGCCTCCCGACCCTCCTGCCCGGCCGGATCTTCGTCCAGGTCGCCGAGCCCGAGCCTCTTCAGCAGCCGCACAGTCGGGCGGGAGATGCGGTTCGAGTTCGTCATGGCGAAGGTCGACAGCACCGCCAGCAGCACGAAGGCGAAGGAGGTCGCGTTCTTGGTGCCGGCCGAGACGTGTCCGGCCGCCGCCCCGAGCTGGAGCAGCACCAGCGAGAACTCGGACAGCTGCGACAGGTTGATCGCCGGGATCAGGCTTCCGCGGATGCCCTGCCGGAGCCCGTAGAGCGGCCCGAAGGTCAGCCCGACCCGGCTCGCGACCGTGAAGGCCGCGAGCAGGAGCGCGAGCCCGATGCCGGCCGTCGTCGGGACCGGGATCGTCATGCCGAGCCCGACGAAGAACAGCGTGATGAAGAAG
>CALMTJ010000050.1:25317-26014 GCA_937872715.1 uncultured Methylobacteriaceae bacterium | reverse complement strand
GCGTAGGGGAAGGTCGAGAGCGACACCCCGGCCACGAGCGCGCCCATCTCGCGCGACAGGTGGAGGCGCTCGGCCAGCTCGCAGCCGAAGAAGCACCAGGCGAGCGCCCCGACGAGCACGAGCTCCGGCAGCCGCGCCACGAGATGGAACAGGCGCGGCAGCACGTAGCGGCTCACCAGCAGCATGGTGGCAACGAGCAGCGCCACCCGGCCCATGGAGGCGAGCAGGATGCCGATGCGGAGGTCGTTGAGGCTCGGCTGGAGCGCCAGGAACAGGATCACGAACAGGTCCTGCAGAACGAGGTAGCCGAGCGTGATCCGGCCGGACAGCGTGCCGAGCTCGCGCTTGTCGTAGAGCACCTTGACGATGATGACCGTCGAGGAGAGCGCCGCCGCGATGCCGAGGTAAAGGGCGTCCCACTGCCCGCCCCCGAGCGGCAGGCCGAGCAGCACGAACAAGCCGACGCCCAGCGCCGCGCCGCCGAGGATCTGGATCCCGGAACCGACCAGGATGACCCGCCCGGAGCGCAGGACCGATTTCAGGTCGATCTCGAGGCCGATCATGAACAGGAGGAAGACGAGGCCGAGCTCGGAGATCACCCCGATCGACGCCTGCTCCTGCACGAGGCCGAGCGCGTGCGGCCCGATGGCGAAGCCGCCCACGAGATAGGCCAGGATGACCGGCTGCCGGGCGAGCT
>CALMTJ010000050.1:22847-25307 GCA_937872715.1 uncultured Methylobacteriaceae bacterium | reverse complement strand
TTGTAACCCGTGATCGAGTAGGCCAGCGTGATGCCGAGCGTCCAGGCCGCGATGGTGCAGATCGCGATGTCGTAGAGGAAATCGTCCATCGGTCCCGTATAGCCCCGGGAGGGCGGCGCGAGGATGTCCGGAGCCGAAACAATTCGCCGTCCCGTGAAAGGGCCGGGTTCCGGCTCACATCCATGTGGAAAATCCGGCCTCCACGTGGCATAAGGCCGGCATGCTAGAGTCTTCCGAGCATCCGCTGAGCCTGAGCATCGACACCTTCGTGGCCGACGAGGTGAACAAGCGGCGGTTCACCTGGAGCATCAACGAGGGCGGCCAGCCCGTTCAGGCGTCCGGCGACAGCTTCGCGACGCAACGGGAGGCCGTGGCGGCCGGAAAAGTCGCGCTCCAGCGGGCGCTGGAGCGTCGGCGCGCAACGCCCGCCGCGCCGCCGATGAGCCGCACCGCCCGATGACCCTCCGCGACGTCCGGGACGTGACCGCCCGAAAACCGGGCCGCCGCTGACATTTCGACTCGGCGCCCCGATCTGAGGGGCAGGTGGCGCACGCGACTATCCGTGCGGGACGGGATCAGGAGAGCACCATGGGTTTCAAGGTCGCCGTGGTCGGCGCGACGGGCAATGTCGGTCGCGAGATGCTGAACATCCTGGACGAGCGTGCCTTCCCGGCGGACGAGGTCGTGGCGATCGCGTCCCGCCGTTCCCTCGGCCACGAGGTCTCGTTCGGCGACCGGACACTGAAGTGCAAGGCCCTGGAGGATTACGATTTCTCCGACACGGATATCTGCCTGATGTCCGCCGGCGGGGACGTGTCGCGCGAATGGTCGCCCCGGATCGGCGCCCAGGGCGCGGTCGTGATCGACAATTCCTCCGCCTGGCGGACCGACCCGGACGTCCCCCTGGTCGTGCCGGAGGTGAACGCGGACGCGGTCCGGGGCTTCACGAAGAAGAACATCATCGCGAACCCGAACTGCTCCACGGCCCAGCTCGTCGTGGCGCTGAAGCCGCTCCACGACGCCGCCACCATCAAGCGCGTCGTGGTCGCGACCTACCAGTCGGTCTCCGGGGCCGGGAAGGAGGGCATGGACGAGCTCTTCAACCAGACGAAGACCGTCTACGCGCTCGGCCAGATGGAGATGAAGAAGTTCCCGAAGCGGATCGCCTTCAACCTCATCCCGCAGATCGACACCTTCATGGACGACGGGTTCACGAAGGAGGAATGGAAGATGGTCGTCGAGACCAAGAAGATCCTCGATCCCAAGATCAAGCTGGTCGCGACCTGCGTGCGCGTGCCTGTCTTCGTCTCGCATTCGGAGGCGGTGAACGTCGAGTTCGAGCGCGAGCTCTCCGCCGACGACGCCCGCCAGATCCTCAGGCAGGCGCCCGGCATCCTGATCGACGACAAGCGCGAGCCCGGCGGCTACATCACCCCGCACGAGGCGGCCGGAGAGGACGCGGTCTTCATCTCGCGCCTGCGGGACGACCCGACCGTCGATTACGGAATCACCTTCTGGTGCGTGTCCGACAACCTGCGGAAGGGCGCGGCCCTGAACGCGGTGCAGATCGCCGAGGCCCTGATCAACCGCGGCCTGATCGGCGAGAGCCGACGGGCCGCCTGAGCGCCTCGCCAGGCCAGCGGACGGAGCGTCGTGCCCGACGCTCGCCGCCCGGCGGCGCCCGTCCGCTCAGCCGAGCCCAGGAACGGCGGCGCGAACCGATTGGACGTGCTCCAGCGCGAGCAGCAGGCGCCAGATCCTGTCGGGGATGGGCCCCTTCGGCAGCAGGTCGTACCGCTTCCGCATCTCCCGCCCGATGAGGTCTCGCGCCGGCTTGTCCATGACCTTGATGTTCTCCGCATTCCCGGGCTGAACACCCGATGGCGAACGGAAGTTCAACGGATCGCGCGCGATTTGACGGAAAGGGTGAAGGCTTCGTCAACGATGCCGGCGCCCCCGTCTGGACCGTCGGCGGTGCGCCTCGCAAGCTCGAGGACAGGCGGCACGAACGGGAAGGTGCGGGCTTGAACCGTCGACGGCGCCCGGCGGGCTGTCACGCCGCGGCCTTGCGGTCCTCGACGCGCGTGAGGAACTGGGCGAGTGGAAGCGGGCGGCTGATATAATAGCCCTGCACCTGGTCGCATCTCTCGGCCGCCACGATGCCGAACTGCTCGCCCGTCTCCACACCCTCGACCGTCGTCGTCATGCCGAGGGTCCTCGCCAGCGCGACGATCGCCCGGATGATCGCCGCGCTTTCCGTATCGGCCGGGAGGTTGCGGACGAAGGAGCGGTCGATCTTCACCTTGCTGAACGGGAACCTGCGAAGGTAGCTCAGGGACGAGTACCCGGTCCCGAAATCGTCCATGGCGAGGCCGATCCCCGCCGCGCGCAGGCGGGACAGGATCACGAGCGTGCGCTCCTCGTCGAGGAGAAGGACCCCTTCCGTGATCTCGAGCTCGA
>CALMTJ010000050.1:18108-22747 GCA_937872715.1 uncultured Methylobacteriaceae bacterium | reverse complement strand
GCGATGGCCTCGACGATCCCCTGCGCCAGCGCGGCGCAATCCCGTGAATCCGCCGGATGGAGGCGATGGAGGATGGCGAACTCGTCGCCTCCGAGCCTCGCCGCGACCGAGCGCTCGCCCGCGATCATCCTGAGGCGCGCGGCGACCTCGCGCAGGAGGTGATCGCCGACCGCATGCCCGAACGTGTCGTTCACGAGCTTGAAGCGATCAAGGTCGATCAGCAGGATGCCGAAGCGGGTCCCCCGATCCCGGCACGTGGCGGCATGCGCCTCGACCAGGTCGTTGAACCGCGCGCGGTTCGGCAGGCCGGTGAGCGCGTCGGAGAAGGCCAGGCTGCGGATCTTGGCTTCCGTGCGCAACCGCTCGCGCTGATCGCGGATCGCGACGACGACCTGCCGTTTGCTGCCGAGCGACACCGATCGGCGCAGCACGCGGACGGGAACCAGCTGGCCGTCGGCGGCTGCGAGCTCGGCGTCCCGTTCCTCGCGCTCCGGCAGTTTCGAGACGTCGATCCCGGGCAACAGCGACCCGAGCGTGCGACCAGAGAGCTCGCCGGCGGGGATGCCCGCGAGCGCCTCCAGGCTCTGGTTGGCCGACGCGATCACGTCGCCGTCGCAGATGGCGAGTCCCTCGAGCGCCAGGCTGGCGAGCTCGCGCAGGCGGGCGCGGTCCCGCCGTGCCGCCGCCTGCGCCGCCAGCGTGAAGCGCAGCCCGAGAAAGGCCAGCGCCAGCAGCCCCAGCGAGACGCCGGCCACGACCGGCGCGATGAGGCCCGCCGGAACCGTTCCGACCGGCAGGGCGCGGGTCGGATCGAACACGAGCCTCGCGGCCGTCATCCCGCAGAAGTGAAGAACGGCGATGGAGGCGATCAGCAGCGGCGCCCCGAGTTTGCGGACGGAGCGCTTGCGTTCGCCGGACACGACCATCGCGGTGCCGAACATCAGGAGGCTGACGACGACCGACGCCACGACGAGCGGCCGGTCCCAGACGATGTGGCCGGTGGCGACATAGGCCGCCTGGCCCAGGTAGTGGAGCGCCGTGACGCCCACGCCGAGCCCGGTCCCGGCGGCGAAGCGGCGAAGCCTGCTACGCCGGCCGACGGCGAGCCCGATGCCGGCGCCGATGCCCACGATCGCGGCCAGCAGGGACACGGCCGTGAGCAGGGGATCGAAGCCGAAGCTCATCCCCGGGTTGAAGGCGAGCAGCCCGATCATGGGCGTCGCCCAGGCGGTGCAGCCCGCCGCGGCGATGCGGGTCGCGCCCCAAGCGAGCCGGGCGCGACCGCTCACGCGGCCGGCATGCGCGGCGACGGCCGACGTCGCGTAGACCCCGACGGTGCACACGAGTCCCGCCACGATCAGCAACCGGTGATCGTGCGCATCGCTGATGCAGGAAAGGATGGAATGCATAGCGGCTCCACGATGGAGCCTAGCGATCAACCCTTAAGCAACAGCGTTCGAGCCACCTGCAAAAGCACGGGAGGCGGAGCGGGCTCGCAGTTCCGGATCCCTGTTCGCGAACGGGACCGGGCGGGTCGACGGCGGCGGCGCCGGCGCTCGCGGCGCGCTCGATCGGCGGTCCCTCCCCCGTCGTGACCGATAGGAGACGGCGCTCAATCTCGGACGACTTGTCGCGCCTCCTAGGCTGTCGCCCTCGCCCCGCCTTGGGATGCGCCTTCCTCGATGGCGGCGACGAAGTCGTCCGGGCGGCCGTAGAGATGCTCGTGCGGCAGGCGCGAGAGCTCGCCCGATCTCTGGATCAGGAAGGTCGGGAAGCCGCCGAGGCCGAGGCGCCGCATGAGCCCGCGTGTCTCCTCGATATGCCGGTCAACGGGCAGCTCGTGCAGGAGCGCCGCGAACGGGCCTGCGGGCAGGCCGAGCCCCGCGGCCAGGTCGGCGAGCACGTCCCCGCTCACGACCGCTCGGCCGGCGACGTAATGCGCATGCTGGATGGCGGCCATCATCGGCAGGGCCAGGCCGGGCTCCAGGCGCTCGGCCGAGAGGATCGCCGCGATCGTCGGGCGCGAGTGCCAGACCGTGCCGGGTGCGGACAGCAGACCGTCGAGATAGGCCGGGCCGAAAGGCTGGCCTGTGAGCCGGGCGATCCGGCCGTCGGACTCCCTCATCATGTGGCGCTTCTCGGCCGCAACATGGCTCGGCGCGTCCCAGAGGCCGCCGCCATGCATGACGATCGGCACACCGGCCGAGGCCGCCGCCTGAACCAGAGGCTCCGCGGCGTAGCACCAGCCGCAGAGCGGATCGTGGACGTAGTGCAGGATCGGCATCGTCATGATCTCAAGACCTTTCCGCTTGCGCCTGTCGGCCCGGCGATCGGATCGGCTCCGATCGGCGGTGAGCGAAGGCATGTCGGACATCCACCGGCACGTAACGGCTTCGCCCTTGACTCGCCATTACGGTGCGCTAGATAGACCGGTATACATATGTCAGCAAGGACATTCTCCCATGAAGATCGCGATCATCGGCGCGACCGGCTTCGTCGGCAGCGGCATCCTGTCGGAGAGCCTGGACCGGGGCCACGACGTCACCGCGATCGTCACCAATCCCGACAAGCTCCCGGCTCATCCCAAGCTCAAGCCGGTGAAGGGCGACGTCGCCGATACGGAGACGCTCCGATCGCTCCTCGCCGGACATGACGTCGTGATCAGCGCCTTCAATCCGGGCAAGGACGAGGCCGGGACGGGCACGCGCTCCATCATCGAGGCGGTCAAGCGCTCGGGCGTGGGGCGGCTCGTCGCCGTCGGCGGCGCCGGCACCCTCGAGGTCGCGCCCGGCCAGCGCCTCGTCGACCAGCCGGACTTCCCGGCAGAGTGGAAGGACGGCTCGCTCAAGACGGCGGCCTTCCTGGACCAGCTGCGCGGGGAGCACGAGCTGAACTGGGCATTCCTGTCCCCGGCCGCGCATCTCGCGCCCGGAGAGCGGACCGGCAAGTATCGGGTAGGCGGGGACCAGCTGCTGACAGGCGCCGACGGCCAGAGCCGCATCTCGATCCCCGACTATGCCGTCGCCATGCTGGACGAGGTGGAGACGCCCCGCCACTCCCGCGGGCGTTTCTCGGTCGCCTATTGAGGCGGCGAACGGACCCGGCCGCGGCCGGGTCCGCTCCGGCGGGTGCCGCGAACCACGAGGTTGGACGGCCGTAGCGGCGGGATCGCGCCGCCAGCCTGCCGAGACTTGAACATCGAACGAGCGGGAGGAGAGCCATGCGACTGCGCCGACTGGGTTGGGCCGGGGTCGAGATCGAGTGCGACGACGAGATCCTCCTGATCGACTACGTCCAGGACACCGCTCCCATGGCGGCCTTTCTGCGCAGCCCCGACGAGCCCTTCCCGCCGATGTCGCGTCCAGGGGGCGCTGCGGCCGCGCTCATGACGCACCTCCACGCCGACCACGCCGACGCCGGCGCCCTCGCGGCGGCGTTGCGGGAGGGCGCGCCGGTCTTCCGCCCGGCTCCCGCGACCGGGACGGAGGACGACGTCGCGCTGACCTCCATCGGCGAGGCGAAGTTCATCCCCGGTACGCTCGCGACGGAGGTGCTCGACGTGTGGGAGGAGCGCGAAGTCGGCCCGTTCCGCGTCTCCTCGGCGCCGGCAGTCGACGGGTTCGGCGACCCGCAGCACAGCTGGATCGTCGAATGCGGCGGCCGCCGCATCATCCATTGCGGCGATTCGCTGTTCCACGGCTCCTGGTGGCGGATCGCCCACCGGTTCGGCCCCTTCGACGCCGCGTTCCTGCCCGTCAACGCCCCGGTCTGCGAGTGGCCTCACCTCCAGCCGCCGAGCCCGATCGAGGCCACGATGACGCCCGAGGAAGCGGCCGTCGCGGCCAACATCGTGCGGGCGAAGGAGGTGGTGCCGATCCATTACGGCTCCTTGAACAATGCGAAGCTCTATGCCGAGACGGCGCATCCCGTCGAACGCCTCCGCGACAAGGCGAGGGAGTTCGGTTTGAGGGTCGAGGCTCGCGATCCGGGCGAGTGGTTCGAGGTCGGGTGATCGTCCGGGGACGGGTGCACCGCGTCCCGATCGCGGTTCCGCGTCGCGGAACGGAAGGCCGAAGCCGTCGTGCGGAAGCGCCCGGCCGCGTATCGGCGAGCTTGGGCAGACGGTCGAGCGGCCGTCGGGTCGTCGAACATAATTCAGCCGGGGAGAGCGCCTTGTCCGTCCACACCGTCAACTGGGACGCGATCGCGTGGGAGCCGGTCCGCGGCGGCATGGAGCGCAAGAGCTTCACGGGGGAAGGCGCGACGCTTGCGCTGCACCGTATCCAGCCCGGGCACGAGTTGCGGCCGCATTCGCACCATTACGAGCAGATCGTCTACATGCTCGCCGGAACGGCCGACTTCCACGTCGGCGATGCCGTCCAGCGGCTCGAGCCGGGCGGCCTCCTCGTCATCCCGCCCGACATCGAGCATTACATCGAGGTCGTCGGAAACGAGGTCGCCCTCGAACTCGACGTCTTCACGCCGAAGCGGCCGGAATACGGCGGATGAGCGCCGGGCCCGCATGGCAGGGACCGTACGCCGCGAGCGATCGGGCCGCCGCGGACCCTCCGCGGTTCGCCGGCCTCGGCGAGGCGACGCTCGACCGTCTCCGCACGACGAGCACCGCCACTGTCACGAC
>CALMTJ010000050.1:12381-18098 GCA_937872715.1 uncultured Methylobacteriaceae bacterium | reverse complement strand
CTCCGCAACGCCTTCATCCAGGGCGTGCGGCCGCTCTCGCTGCCGCGCCGCAACATGGTCGGGCCGGCCTTCACGCTGCGCTACATCCCGGCCCGGGAGGACCTCGACCGCTACGGCGCCACGCCCGACCCGAACGCGCTCCAGCGCGAGGCGATCGAGGCCGTGCCGCCCGGGCACGTCCTCGTCATGGATTGCCGCGGCGAGACCGGGGCCGCCTCGGCCGGGGACGTATACGTCACCCGACTCGGCGTTCGCGGCGTCGCGGGCCTCGTGACCGATGGCGGCGTGCGCGACAGCGCCTCGGTCGCCTCGCTCGACATCCCGGTCTTCTGCGCCGGCCCGAGCGCGCCGACGAATCGCGTGCTCCATCACGCCATCGATTACGGCCGTCCGATCGCCTGCGGCGGAGTTCCGGTCTATCCGGGCGACATCCTGGTCGGGGATGCGGACGGCGTCGCCGTCGTGCCGCGCCCCCACGCCGACGAGGTGGCGCGCGGCGCGGCCGAGCAGGCACGGCGCGCAGCCGACCTCCTGATGCGGGTGACCGCGGGCGAGAAGCTGCCTGGCCTCTATCCCGTCAACGACGGCACCCGCGCCGCCTACGAGGCCTGGCGCGCGGAACGGCCCGACGAGGCCTGAGCGGACCACCTCCGTCCGATGAGGCCTCCGCCGGTGAATGGAACACGCCGATGACCTTGCCCAAGCTCGTGCTCGACCCGCCCTTCAACGTCACCCGGATCAGCCACGTCGTCCTGACCGTGCGCAACCTCGAGGCGAGCCGCCGCTTCTACGCCGACGTGCTGGGCCTCGTCGTGAGCGCGAGCGACGGAAGCGCGGTCTATCTGCGCGGGCTCGAGGAGGCGGGCCATCACAGCCTCGTCCTGGAGCGATCGGCGGACGACCCCGTGTGCCGGGCGATCGGCTTCCGCGTCCTGACGGAACAGGACCTCGACGCGGCCGCCTCCTTCGCGGAGGCGCTCGGCCTCGACGCGACATGGTGCGAGCGCCCCCATCAGGGGCGCACGCTGCGGCTCGTCGACGGCTCCGGGTCGCCGGTCGAGCTCTGCGTCTCGATGCCGGCCCTGCCGCGCCTGATGCAGTCCTTCGACCAGTTCCACGGCGGATCTCCACAACGTCTCGATCACGTCCAGGTTGCGGCGACCGACATCCAGGCCGCGTGCGATTTCTACGCGGCCATCGGCTTCCGCCTGACGGAGTACACGGCGCGGGACGGTACGGACGAGCTCTGGGGCGTGTGGCTGCAGCGCAAGGGCAACCCGCACGACATCGTCTTCAGCAACGGGCGGGGTCCGCGCCTGCACCACTTCGCCTATACGGTTCCTGAGGTCCGCGACCTGATCCACGCCTGCGACGTCGCGGCCAGCATGGGACTCGGATCCCACATGGAGCGCGGTCCCGGCCGGCACGGGATCGGCAACGCCCTCTTCGTGTATTTCCGCGATCCGGACGGTCACCGCATCGAGCTGTTCAACACGCATTACCAGACGATCGATCCGGAGGACGTGCCTCAGCGCTGGGACCTGACGGACACGCGGCGCTCCCAGCTCTGGGGCATGCCCGCGACACGGCGATGGTTCTCGGAGGCGACGCCCTTCGAAGGGCGCATCGTGTCCGAGCCGCGCCTGAAGGCCGACCCGATCACACTCGAGACCTTCCTGGCCAGCCAGGTCTGATACGGGGCCCGGATGACCGCATCACCCCGTCCCTCCTCGCCATGGCGGCGCGCCCGCCTGCGCGCTGTTGTTCCGTATCCCGGAACGTGTCGCGGCGGGCCTCGTGCGCACCGACCGGACGGCTTGCCGGTCGGCGATAGGAAGAGCAGGCCATCCGCCCGCGATCCCCGCCCGAGGAGAGGTTCGATGCACCACGCCGGCCGTCATCCGGCATCCGCCGCCGGCTCCCGCGACGGCGTCGTCCGGCACATCACGTTCCGATCAGGGCCATGACAGCATCCTCCCCTCCCTTCGGACCCAGAAGCATCGCCGATGTCCGGGCCGAACTCTCGTCGTCCGACCCGGCGCAGGCGGAGGCCGCGCTTCGGCCGCGCCTCGAGGCCGCGGCCGCCCTCAACGCCTTCACGATCGTGGCGGCCGACGCCGTTCGCGCCCCGGCCCGGGGCGGGGCGGGGCCGCTCGCCGCGATCCCGTTCGCGGTGAAGGACAATATCGACGCGCTGCCTTTCCCGACGACCGGCGGCAGCCCGGCATTGCGGGACCTCGTGCCGGATTCCGATGCCCCGGCCGTGGCGCGCGTCCGGGCCGCCGGGGCCGCGATGATCGCCAAGACGAACCTGCACGAGCTCGCCTTCGGGGTGACCAGCAACAACGCCCTCTTCGGGCCGGTCAGGAACCCATACGATCCCGCGCGGGTCGCCGGAGGCTCGTCAGGCGGGAACGGCGTCGCGGTCGCGCTCGGCGCGGTTCCCCTCGCGCTCGGCACCGATACCGGCGGATCCGTGCGCATCCCGGCTTCGTTCTGCGGCATCGTCGGGTTCCGCCCGAGCACCGGGCGCTATCCCGCGGGCGGGGTGCTGACGCTCTCGTCCACGCGCGACGCGATCGGGATCATGGCGGCAACCGTCGCCGACACGGCCCTCGTCGATGCCGCCATCTGCGGGACGCCGGAGGCGTCCGGCCATCCCTCCCACCCGATCCGGCTCGGGCTGCTCGGCAGCCTCCGCCCGGGCCTGAGCCGGCCTGTCGACGACGCGTTCGCGCGGGCGGTCGACACGCTTCGGTCCGCCGGGATCGCCATCGTGCCGGTCGACGAGCCGGCGTTCGCGGCCGCGAACGACGACATCGGCGAAGCAATCGCCATCTGCGAGATCGCCGATTATTGGTCGCGGTTCGCGGCCGATCGCCTGGACCTGACCTTGGCGGAACTGGCGGGGCGTCTCGGCAGCCCGGACGTCCGGGAGGCCTTCGAGGGGATCGAGGAGGCCGCGCGGCGCATGCGCCCGGCCTACGAGGCGCGTGGCGACCGGCTTCGTGACCTGCAGACGCGCTACCGCGCCGTCTTCGAGGCGAACGAGCTCGACGGGCTTCTGACCCCGACCGTCGCCGTCCAGCCGCCCGGGATCGGGAACGACCGCCATTTCGTCTCGGACGGCGCGACCCTTCCGACCTTCGCCACGCTGATCCGCACGACGGTGCTGGCCACGCTCCTCGGAACCCCGTCGATCTCGCTTCCGGCGGGTCTCGATTCCGACGGATTGCCCGTCGGCGTGCAGGTCGACGGGGTACGTGGCGGCGACGGGCATCTGCTCGCGGCCGCCGCCACCCTGGAGGCCGTCCTCGGCCGAAACCCTGAAGGAACGCGCCCGTGACAGGCCACCTCGTCTCCGTCTCGCGCTTCGCGGTCAAAGGCCTGCCGGGCGAGGTCATGCCCTCCGCGGCGCTGAAGGAGGGGCACGGGATCGTCAACGATCGGCGCTACGCCTTCGCGCTGGCCGGAACATCCTTCGATCCGGCGCAGCCTCGTCCGCTGCCGAAGGTCAAGTTCCTCGTGCTGATGCGCTACGCGCGCCTGGCGCGGCTCGCCGCCCGCTACGACGACGCCACGACGACGCTGACGATCGAGAGCGCGGACGGGCCGGGCGCGACCGGCCGGCTGGACGAGGCGGAGGGGCGCGCCGCGATCGAGGGCGGGATCAGCGGCTTCATGGGCGACGACCTGTCCGACCCCGTCCGGCTCGTGCAGGCCGACGGCCACCGCTTCACGGATGTCAGCGTCGTGTCGCCCCGGATGATGGAGGCGGTCTCGCTGATCAATCTCGGCACCGTCCGCGAGGTGGAGGGTCGGATCGGCCGCCGGATCGATCCCCGTCGCTTCCGCGGCAACCTCCTGGGCGACGGCATCGAGCCCTGGGCCGAGCTGGACTGGATCGACCGGGAGGTGACCATCGGCGGGGTGAGGTTCCGCGGCGCCCTGCGCACCCGGCGCTGCGCCGCGACCGAGGTCAATCCCGACACCGCGGAGCGCGACATCAGGCTGCCGGCCGAGTTGTTGCGCAACTACGACCATCCCGACCTCGGCATCTATCTCGACGTGTGCACCGACGGCGTTCTCAAGCCGGGCGATCCCGTCCGTCCGCCGTCAGCCGACCGGTAAGCGGGCGTGCCGAAAACGGGCCGCTTACCCTCCCGACGCGGAGGGTGAAGCCGTCGGATCGCTTGCCAGGCCGTGAGTGACCACACGGACCAGCGCGTGGATCATGGCCGGCACGTCGTCGCGACCGATCGGTCCGAGGCTGCCGATCTCGGCGAGGTAGACCGTCCCGTGCACGCTCGACCACAGCGCACGTGCGAGAACCGCTGCAGCCTGCCCGCTCGCATGCCCCGTTTCGAGCAACACTCCTTCCAGGAGGACGAAAAGGTCCGAGATGTCGTCCGTGAGCGCGGACGGCGCCGGGAGGCTGCGCGGCTCGAACAAAGCCGCCCAGATCGGACGATGAACGTCCGCGAAACCGATATAGGAATCCGCGAGGCACAGCAGCTTCTCCTCGACCGTTCCCCGCCGGCACGCTTCCAGCGCCCGGGCGAGGTGGTCCCGGAGCAACGCCATGGTGATCGCGTTCGCCTGCAGCCGCAGGGCTTCGAGGCTCTCGAAAGCCGTGTAGACCGATCCGACGGCCGTTCCCGCCCGCGCCGCGACCCTGCGCGCCGTCAAGGCCGACGAACCACCCTCGCGCAGGATCGCGAACGCGGCGTCGACCAGCGTCTGCCGGTCGGTCGAAAGCTGCGCCAACGCCTTCCTGGGCCGCCCTTTCACCTTTCTTTGATCGCCGTTCAATTTAAACTTGCCGTCTCGTCGGCACCTGCTATACGGCTTTTTGAACATCGTTCAACGGTCCGGTCCGATGATGTCCCTGGTCTTGCAATTCGCCACCCTCCTCATCCTGTTCGTGCTTCTGCGCCGGTTCGGTGATGTCGTGCGGCGGTTGGGCCTGATCGAGGATCGGCTGAGCGATGGCGGCAGCTTGCAACCGGTGCCGCACCGTCGGGTGGAAGGAGCATCTTCGCTTCGAACGCCACCGGCTGGAGGGACGGTCGACGCGGATGGAGAGACCGCTCCTCGGGAGATCGCAGGGCCGTTGACCCGCTCGCCCGGGGCGACGGCGGCCGGGGGGCCGTCGGTTGCCCCCAAGATCGCGGCGTTCGAGGCGCCGGCGGCGGCCGCCGAGCCGGCGGCACCGGCCGAGACGACGGCCGAGACACCGCCTCCCGCTCCCGCCTTCGTGGCGGAGGCGCCGGGCCCGGCACCTGCCCCACCTCGCCGCGGCATCGATCTCGAGCTCAGGTTCGGCCGTCGCTGGGCCGCCCTGCTGGGCGGCGGTGCGGTGGCGTTCGGGCTGGCGCTGCTCGTGCGGCACTCGATCCAGCAAGGCTTCTTCCCACCTTCGGTGCGCCTCGCGGGCGCCGCGCTGCTCTCCCTCGTGCTTTGCCTCGCGGCCGAGGCGTTCCGCCGTCGCGGGACGTTCGCCTCGCCCATGGAAGCCGGGATCGCGCGCCGGATCGCCGACATCCCGTCCATCCTGCTGGGGACGGGGTTGGCCGGCCTCTTCGCCGTCGCCTACGCGGCGCAGGCCGTGTACGGCTTCCTCGGAGCCGGGACGGCCTTCGCCGTCATGGCGGCGGCGGCGCTCGCCGGCCTAGCCGCCACGCTCGTCTACGGCCCGGCGCGCGCCCACCTCGGCT
>CALMTJ010000050.1:0-12371 GCA_937872715.1 uncultured Methylobacteriaceae bacterium | reverse complement strand
CAAGAACTCGGCCGCCGGCGTGCCGGTGCTGCTCGCCTTCACCTTCTTCATGGGCCTGATGCTCGCCCGGCTGGTGGGTGCGGTGCGCGGCACCGCGAACGGCGCCGGCCTGGTGATGACGGCGTTCGCCGGCACCGGCGTCGTCTTCCTCGGCATGGCGACGCTCTCGTCCATGATCCGGCGCGACCTGAGCGGGCTGGGCAAGTGGCTCTTCATCGGCGCCGTCATGCTGCTCGTCGCCGGCATCGCCGCCTCGCTCGTCTACGGCCCGGCGCTCGCCATCCTCGGATACCTCGCGGCGGAGGCCGTCCCGTTCCTGATCGTGGGCGACGGGCTCGTCACGGGGGCCGCCTACGTGGCGCTCGTGGGCATCGCCGGCTACGCGGCGGCCTTCCGCGGCGGCTGGCGCCGGCTGGAGAACCCGGCGGGGATCATCCTCCTCCTGTGGGCTCTCCTGCTCAGGACCGAGTCCTTTCCCGTCCTCGCCTGCGTGGCCCTGCCGGCCAGCGCGGCCGCGATCGCCGTGACGGTGCTGCGCCTGCGTCCGCGCGCGGCCTGGAGGAGCAGGCGGCAGAGCCTCGACGCCTGCCTCGCGCTCGCCCTCGCGAGCGGCCACGGGCTCCTTCTCGCCACCCACCTGTCCCGCACGTCGCAGGTCCTCGTCTTCGAACCGGTCGCGACCGCGCTCGGTCTGGCGGTCCTCCTCGCCGGCCTCGCGATCGCGGCGACCGCGACGCGCGCCCGTCCCGCGGCTCCCTTGATCGCGGCGGTTCTCGTGTGGGCGATCGCCGAGCTCGGCCGGCTGGCGGCTCTCGGCGGCCAAGGGAGCCGGATCGTGATCGGGCTCGCGCCTGTCCAAGTCTGGACGGTCTTCGCCATCCTGTCCGTCTCCGTCCTGGCGATCGGGGTCGCGGCGCTGCATCGGGCGAGCCGCCGCTCGTCACTCACGGCCCTCGTCGGCACGGCCTCGGCCGCGGCGTTTCTCGCCGCCGGCGATCTCGTCCTGCACGAGACGGGCGGCATCGACCGCCGGCTGCTCGCCCTTCTGGCGCTCGCGCAGGGTTTGGGCCTGATCGTGGCCGCGCGGCCTTTGGGCGGCGTCATCCCGCCCACCCGCGACTTCGCCTCCGCCATCGCGGCCTCGGTCGGGATCGGCCTTCTCGGCTTCGCGGCCTTGAGCCTCGGGCTCGGCGAGGGCGCGCGCGCGACGATCGTCCTCGCGTTGACCGCCGCCGGCGCAGCGGGTCTCGCCGTCGCCTGGCGCACGCCCCTCTTCGCCTCCGTTGCCGGGATCGCGGCGATCCCGGTGATCCTGCATGCCGGCCTCGAAGCCGTCCGGACATTCCTGGCGGTCAGGCATGCCGGCGAGGGCGCGGCGCTCCTTCCGATCCTGGAGAACACCCTCGCGCCGGGGCTCGTCCTCGCCGGCACAGTCGCCCTGCTGCATCGCCGGCCCGGTGGCATGGCGGTGCGGGAAGCCGATCGGCGCTGGTTCGCGCTCTTCGGAGCCGCGGAGGCCGGACGGGGAGAGGGGCCGCCGGCGAGCCTCGCCGTGGCCGCCATCGCGGCCGGCGGTCTGCTGCTCGGCGCCCTCGTCGCGACCGTACGTTGGATCGCCTTCGGCAATGCCTACGCGCCGCTCTCGGCGCCCGCCGACATCGGGCTCGCATGCGCCTTCTCGCTGTCCGGCGCGGTTGCCGGCCTGCGCCTCCACCGTGCGACCCCCTCGCCTCGGCTCGCGCAGGCCTCGGACGGGTTGGCCAGGCTCGCCGTTCCGCTCCTCGCGGCCGCGCTCATCGCCAACCCATTCGTGACCGGCACTCCGGTGGGCGCCTGGCCCGGGCTCAACCTGCTCGTTCTCGCTTATCTGCTGCCCGCGACGCTCGCGTGGCGCCTCGCCCGCGACGTCGCCGGATCGGCGGACGGGATCGTCGACGGGCGGCTCAGGGGATGGGCCGGAGGCATGACGCTTGCCGGGCTGCTCGCATACACCACGGGCGCGGTGTCGCAGTTCTTCCAAGGTCCCGTCCTGACCCTCGCGGGGATCGGCGAGGCCGAGCTCTGGACGCACACGGTCGCTTGGCTGCTCATCGGCGCGGCTACGCTGGCCTACGGCATCAAGGCGGGCGCGAGGGTGGCCCGGCTAGCGGCCCTCGGCATCGTCGCCGCCGTTACCGTGAAGGTGATCTTCGTGGACGTCGCCCACCTGACCGGGGTGGCCCGCGCGTTGTCGGTGATCGTGCTCGGGCTCGTCCTCCTCGGCATCGGCATGGTGTACCAGCGCCTGGCCGCCCTGGAGGCGCGCGTGACCTCATGACGGCCGCAGCAGCGCCTCGCCCATGCGGATGCGCCGCCCCTCCCCTATACCGGCGCAGAGGGCCGTGCCGCGCTGCGCGAGCACGACGATCGTCGATCCGTGCTCGAACCAGCCCATCTCGTCGCCCTTGGCCATCACGGCGCCGCAGGCTATCCTGCGCGGTTCCCCGGTCCTGAGATCGGGATCGAGGTCGAGGAAGCGGAAGCGGAGGCCCGCGACGAGAATGGCCGCGACCGGGACCAGCGTCACGAGGGCGCCCGATCCGGCGAGCCGGGTTCGGACCACCGCGCGCTCGTTCCGGCAGAACAGCGCCGTGATCCGTTTCAGCGCGATCGGATTCACGTTCCAGGTGTCGCCCGGGACGTAGGTCACCGATTCGACCCGGAGATCGTGCGGGGCGTGGAAGCGGTGATACATGCCGGCCGTCAGGCGAAGCGTGACGTAGGTGCCGTCGCGGTAGAGTTCGCAGAGGGCCGGATCGACCAGCAGGTCGCGGAGCTCGTATGGGGACCCCTTGATCTGGAACACGCGCGTGCCCTCGACCGGGCCGCAGGCGCCGACGATCGCGTCGCAGGGGCTGACGATCGTGTCCGGATCGGGATCGATCGGGCGGGCGCCCTCCTTCAGCTCCCGTGTGAAGCACTCGTGCATGGAGCGGAAGCGGGTGCTCTTCGCCTCGCTGAGATCGAGATCGGAGAACATCCGCCAGAGTCCGATGGACAGATCCCGCACGAGCGGCTGTTCGATCTTGCCGAACCAGCCCACGAAGCGGGTCGCGAGGCGGCGCGGGATGCGGTTCGTGAGGACGAAATTGATGTCCTCCTGCGCGGCGATCCTGGCCAGGACGGAGCGGGGCGTCATCATCCTGTGAGGCGGCCCCGGTACGCGGCCGCCCATGAATCTCTCGACATTCGCTCTCTTCCCTCTGGGCGGGGCGGCGCTCGCCGCCTCGGGCTGGAAGCTCTGGAACAGGCTTCGGCTGTCACGGGCGAAGCACCGCTCGCTCGCGGGTCACGCGCGCATGTCGCGGCGGGTCGCGGCACAGTTGCCCGCCTACGCGTTCGACGGGGACACGGCCTTCGGGGCGGACGGCGCTCCGGAAGACGTCGTGGCGCGCCGCCGGGCCGGCTTCGCCCGCCTCTCCGCCCTCTACGGCGAGCGCTTCCCGCGAACGCGGGCCCTCACCGCCGAGGCGAGAGCCGGCCTGTCGGACTTGCAGTTCACGGGGCGATACCGGGTCCCGCCGCCCTTCGCCGACGTCGTGTCCGAACACCTGTCGGCCGGGACGTTCCTGCGGTCGGCCTCCGGCGTCACGGTCACGGATCTCGACGGGAACACCTTCCACGACCTGACCGGATCCTACGGTGTCAACCTCCTGGGCGTCGACGCGTACAGGGCGTGCATCGCGGAGGGAGCGGCGCGGGTGGACGAACTCGGGCCGGTGCTCGGCGCCTACCACCCGGTCGTCGCCGGCAACGTGCACCGCCTGCGTGCCCTGTCCGGACAGGACGAGGTCTCGTTCCACATGTCCGGCACGGAGGCCGTGATGCAGGCCGTCCGGCTGGCGCGCTTCCACACGGGGCGACGGCGCATCGTACGGTTCTGCGGCGCCTATCACGGATGGTGGGGCGACGTGCAGCCCGGGATCGGCAACCCGGTTCCGGCGCGCGACACCTTCACGCTGTCCGACATGTCGGACAGGACGCTCGACGTGCTGCGGACGCGGCGGGACATCGCCTGCGTGCTCGTGAACCCGCTCCAGGCTCTTCACCCGAACAGTGGCGCTCCGGCGGATTCGTCGCTGGTCGACAGCTCCCGGACGGCAGGTTTCGACCGCGCGGGCTACACGGCCTGGCTGAAGCGGCTCCGCGCCGTCTGCACCGAGCGCGGCATCGTGCTGATCTTCGACGAGGTGTTCCTCGGCTTTCGGCTCGCGAAGGGCGGCGCGCAGCAATATTTCGGGATCCGGGCGGACCTCGTCACCTACGGCAAGACGCTGGGCGGCGGGCTGCCGGTCGGCGTGCTGTGCGGGCGCGCCGACCTGATGAAGCGCTTCCGCGCCGACCGCCCGGCCGACATCTGCTTCGCGCGCGGCACCTTCAGCTCGCATCCCTACGTGATGGGCGCGATGGCGGCCTTCCTGGACAGGCTGGACCACCCGGACACGACCGCGCTCTTCGACGGGCTGGACGAGAGATGGGACGGGCGTGCGCGCGCCCTGAACGAGCGGCTGAGGAGCGAGGGACTTCCCGTCCAGGTCGCGAACCTGTCGTCGGTCTGGACGGTGCTCTATGGGCGGCCCTCCCGCTATAACTGGATGTTCCAGTACCACCTGCGCGCGGAGGGTCTCGCGCTTCCCTGGATCGGCACGGGCCGGCTGATCTTCAGCCTCAACCACACGGAGGCGGATGTCGCGGCGGTCGCCGACCGCTTCATGGCGGCGGCCCGGGCCATGGAGGCGGAGGGCTGGTGGCATCCGGTCCTCGCGACGAACAAGGCGATCAGGCGCCAGCTCCTGTGGGAGATGATCGGCGCCCGTTGGCGCGGGCGTCCCGCGAGCCATCGACCGGCCGCCCCGCCCGTGCCGGCCCGCGCCGCGGCCGAATGATGCCACCGGCGCCTGTCAGCGGAGGCCGCGGGCCGCCAGCTCCTCCTCGATCTCGTCGTGCAGGCCGCGGTCGATCAGTTCGCCCCTCAGGAGCGCGAGCGGCGCCTTGCGGTAGAGCAGGACGTCATGAAACGGATCGGTGACGATCTTGGTGGCCCAGACGAGCCCCGTCGCGACGTCCCGGATGACGAAGAGCTGAAGCGTCCGGAACAGGAGGCCGCCGATCCCGACGAAGAACCACAGGAGCCCGACATGCCGCACGAGCCCGCCGAAGCTCTCGTGCGGCTCGACGAGGCCGAACAGCGTCGGATCGAGGAGGAAGAGGAGCGGCGAGAGCGCCCAGACCGACATCAGCACGACCTTCCGGGATAGGTTGTAGCCGATCTTGATCTCCTCCTTGTGCTCGTGGGTGGCCCCGTTCACGTGATCGTAGCCCCTCGGCTCGAAGAAGAAATGGCCCGCCTGCCGGCTCGTCATCGACACGAGCCAGGCGATCAGGGCGGCGCTCGCCGGGTCCTTGAAGGCGATCGCGTAGGCGAGGAGGAAGCTCAGGGCACTGACGAGGTGGAGCGTCTGGTTGATCCGGCTGTGGTGGTAGTAGCGGTGGTCGTCCCAGCGCTGCACGCGCAGAGCTTCCAGGAAATCGGTCATTCGCTCGTCTCCTGCGGCCATGGGCGGCCGCCCTCGTCTCGGTGATGGATGACCGGCCCGGTCTCAGCTCTCCGGGGAGCGCCTCATCCGGATCAGGGAGAAATGGCCGAACGGCGGGAGCGCCTGGCGCTCCACGATGGCGATGGAGGGATGCGTCTCCGCCCATCGGAGGTAGCGGTTCCACGGGAACTCGGTCCGCCATCCCAGCCGGCCGGTGACGGGAGCCAGGCCCTTCTCGATGGCCGCCCGCAGGCCGCCCTCCGCGCCGATCCGGCTCGTCAGAATGATCTCGCCGCCGGGTCTCACCACGCGCGCGAACTCGTCCAGGGCGGCCTCGGGGTTCGGCACGGCCGTGACGACGTACTGCGCGACGACGACGTCGAAGGAGCGATCCGGCAGGTCGAGCCGTTCCGCGTTCATCAGCGCGATTTGCTCGACGTTGCGAAGACCGAATCTTTCGACGCGCGCCCGCGCCTTGGCCAGCATGGGCTCGGAGATGTCGATGCCGACGATACGCGTCCGCCGGTCGTAGAAGGGAAGCGAGATGCCGGTGCCGACCCCGACTTCCAGCACGCGTCCGCCCGCCCGCTCCGCCGCCTTGATGGCGACGTTCCGGCCGTGAGCGAAGACGCGGCCGAAGACGAGGTCGTAGACGGGCGCCCATCGGCCGTAGGCCTTGGCAACCCCCTCCGTCTCCAGGCGGGGGCCGCGAGGCGCGTTCGGCGTGGTCAGGCCTTCGACGGAACCCGAGGCGTGTTCCATCCGGCCTAGCCCGCGAAGCCGACGTGACGGCGCTGGCTCTCCGGGATCAGCGCGTGGCTGACGTTCCGGATGAACTGGCGC
Organism: uncultured Methylobacteriaceae bacterium; assembly: GCA_937872715.1. GTDB lineage: Bacteria > Pseudomonadota > Alphaproteobacteria > Rhizobiales > Beijerinckiaceae > Enterovirga. Next base: position 5,952 of record CALMTJ010000050.1, on the reverse strand, counting down.
GCGCTCGCGTCCCACGAGCGGCCGAGCGCGAAGTCCCGGCACGCGCCGCGCGAGAGCTGCAGGGCACCGAGGCAGGCCGTCCTGAGGTCGTCGTCGAGGACGCCCACGCTGCTGTTGCCGATGACGTCGCGAGGGCCGGTGACCGGGAACGCGGCGACGGGCACGCCGCAGGCCAGCGCTTCCAGCTGCACCACGCCGTAGGTGTCGGTCTTGCTCGGGAAGACGAACACGTCGGCGGCCGCGAGATGCGCGGCCAGGCGCTCGCCGTGCAAGCAGCCGAGGAAATGCGCGTCGGGGAAGCGGCGGCGCAGCTCGTCCTTCCGCGGACCGTCGCCGATCACGACCTTCGAGCCCGGAAGGTCGAGCGACAGGAAGGCGTCGAGGTTCTTCTCGACCGCGATCCGCCCCACATTCATGAATATCGGCCGCGGCAGATCGAGCGCGGCCACGGGCGTGGGCGAGAAGAGACCCGTATCGACGCCACGGGTCCAGAGCCCGAGCTTGCGGAAGCCGCGCCCGCGGAGCTCGCGCACGAGCGAGGTCGTCGACGCCATCGTGACCCGCGACGCGGCGTGGAAGCGGCGCAGGAGCGAGTAGCTCCAGGATTCCGGGACGAGGAAGCGAGCGGAGATGTATTCCGGGAACTTGGTGCTGTAGCTCGTGGTGAAAGGCAGGCCGCGGCGGACGCAGTACGACCTGACCTTCAGCCCGATCGGGCCTTCGGTCGCGATGTGGATGGCGTCGGGACAGCTCGCGGCGATGCGGCGCGCGATCTCGCCGCCGGTCGGAAGGGCGAGGCGGATCTCCGGATAGCTCGGGGCCGGAACCGTCCTGAACCCCTCCGGCGACAGGAACTGCACGTCGACGCCGAGCTTGCGCGCGTTGTCGCGAAGGGAGGTGAGCGTCCTTACGACCCCGTTGACCTGGGGGTGCCAGGCGTCGGTCGCGACCAGCACGCGCATGGCGGTCTCCGTACGGTCGAGCCTTCGACCTCGCGGGTCAGGTGCGCTCCGCGCGCAACATTGGATTGACGGTCGGATGACGGCGGTGTGGCGGCCGGCCACCGGCGAGGTGACAGCTTTGGAGGTGGCGGAGGATGCGCGGCCGGAACCCGCCGCCGACGCCGCAGGGCGACGGCCGGAGGGCGGGCGGGTCGAGCCGGGCGGCATCGACGTCGTTCTCGCGGGCTTGCGCGACGGCATCGCGTCCTCCCGGCCGGACGGATCCTCACCGCAGCGGCGCGGGCCGCCTAGGTCCGGGTCGGATCGAGCGTCACGCGCCAGAGATCGGCATCGGCCGCGTCCTTCAGGGTCACCGTCATCTGTTCCGTCCCGCCGTCGATCGCGACATGGCCGAAGAACTGGTAGCCGGCGGCGGGCGACAGGTTCGATTGTCCGGCCGGCGGTGCCTTGATGAACCGGAGCTGCGGCCCGAAGGTGTTGTCGAGCTCGTTCGGCCCGAAGGTGCCCGCGTTGAGCGGCCCGGACACGAATTCCCAGAAGGGCTCGAAATCGGAGAACTGGGCTTTGTTCGGGTCGTAGTAATGCGCGGCCGTGTAATGCACGTCGGCCGTGAACCAGACCGTGTTCCGGACCCCCGCATCCTTGATGAAGCGGAGCAGGTTCGCGATCTCGAGCTCGCGCCCGAGCGGCGGCCCGTCGCCCTGCGCGATCGCCTCCGAACCGAAATTGCGGTCCGTGTCGTAGGTCACGATCAGCCCGATCGGCATGTCGGCCGCGATCGCCTTCCAGGTCGCCCGCGAGGAGAGGAGCTCGCGCTTCAGCCATGCGAGCTGCGCCGGCCCGAGGAAATAGGCCTCCGGCCCGTATTCCGTCTGTCTGTTCTCGCCGTTCGGCCCCCGGTAGGAGCGCATGTCGAGCATGAACACGTCGAGGAGCGGACCGTAGGACACCTTGCGGTAGACCCGGCCGGGCTCCGCCGGCTCGAAGCGCATCGGCATGTATTCGTGGAAGGCGCGCGCGGCGCGAACCTGCAGCGCGAGCATGTTCGGGTCCTGGTACTTCTTCCGCTGGTGCTCGGCACGGGTGAGCGGCTCGCCCGGCCACCAATTGTTCGTGACCTCGTGGTCGTCCCATTGCGCGAGGATCGGGATCGCCTCGTTCATGGCGAGCACGTTCCTGTCCAGGAGGTTGTACTTGTAGCGCCCGCGAAACTCCCCCAGCGTCTCGGCCGGCTTCGAAACCTCCGGCGTCACGATGTTCCGCCACAGGCTGCCGTCCGGCAGCTTCGCCTCGCTGGCGATCGGACCATCGGCGTAGATGTTGTCGCCCGAATGGATGAAGAAGTCCGGCCTGTTCCTGAGGATCGCCGAGTAGATCGTCATGCCGCCGCGCGATTCGTCGATCCCCCAGCCCTGCCCGACGGTGTCGCCCGACCAGCAGAAGGACACGGAGCGCCGATCCGCCGGCGCCGTCCTGAAACGGCCGACCTTCGCCTCCCCGAAGATGGTCGGTGACGCGAGGTCCTGAAGGCGCAAACGGTAGAAGATGTCCTGCCCGGCCGGCAGGCTCTCGAGCGAGACTTTCACGACGTAGTCGGATTCGGGCAGCGCGTCCGCGAGGACGGATCCGCGCACGTCCTTGAAGCTCTCCGTCGTCGCCCACTCGATCACGGCCCGGGAAGGCCGGTCGGCCCGGGCCCAAGCGACCGCCGAATCGGCCGAGACGTCGCCGGATTGGACGCCGTGCGAGAGGGAGGGCCGGTCGGCGGCCCGGCTGATCGCCGGGCGGAACACGCCCGTGGCGGTTCCGACCAGGCCTGCCCCGCCGGTCGCCAGGAGGCGGCGGCGGTTCAGTTTCGGGGGGCGCTGCATCACGATCTCCTGCTCGACGGCAGCAGGTCTGACGCGACTTCTTGAAACGAGAACAACGCGAAGCTTACGGTTGGATGACGTCGACGCCGGAGAGGTCCGAGCCTCCCGGTCGATCCGACGGCCGGGAGCGGGTCGTCGCGGTGCCTGGCGTATCTCGGAACCCGTGTCACGAAGCTGTCGTCGAGACGGCGTCATGAAGAATGCGTCAAGGATCGGATCGCGTTCTCAGATGTCGGATGTCGCGCTCAAGCCCGCCCCGGTCGGGCACGTCTTCCACAAGCCGGACCTCCAGAAGGGCTTTCACCCATCCACCGGGCCGGTGTTCCTGCTGCTCCTCATCGGCGGTATCGGCTACGCCGTCTACGGTCTTCTCAGCGACATCAACCATTCGGGCAGCTCGCCGCTTGCCGTCGGCGCCTTCGTGCTGCTCGGCCTCGCGCTCCTGATCGCGCTCGGCTTCGAGTTCGTGAACGGCTTCCACGACACCGCGAACGCCGTCGCGACCGTCATCTACACCCATTCCATGCCGCCGGTCGCCGCCGTGATCTGGTCGGGCTGCTTCAACTTCCTGGGCGTCCTCCTCTCGAGCGGCGCTGTCGCCTACAGTGTCATCACGCTCCTGCCGGTCGAGCTCATCCTGCAGGTCGGCTCGGCCGCCGGCTACGCGATGATCTTCGCGCTCCTCATCGCGGCGATCATCTGGAACCTCGGCACGTGGTATCTCGGCCTCCCGAACTCGTCGTCGCACGCCCTCATCGGCTCCGTCATGGGCGTCGGCCTGGCCAACCAGCTCATGGCGCCGGCCGGCCAGGCGACGTCGGGCGTCGAGTGGAACCAGGCGCTGGGCGTCTTCCGGGCCCTCCTGTTCAGCCCCGTGATGGGCTTCGTGCTGTCGGCCGTCCTGCTGCTGCTCCTGAAATTCACCGTCCGGCGCAAGGATCTCTACGAGACGCCGAAGGGCAAGGAACCGCCCCCGCTCTGGATTCGCGGACTCCTCATCCTGACCTGCACAGGCGTGTCCTTCGCCCATGGCGGCAATGACGGCCAGAAGGGCATGGGGCTCATCATGCTGATCCTGATCGGCGCCGCCCCGACCGCCTACGCGTTGAACCGCACCATGTCCGACGCCGACACGCCCCGCTTCGTCGAGACGAGCGCGTCGGCCGGCGACATCTTCCGCGGGCGGGCCCAGGGCGCGGCCGAGCCGCCCGCCGAGCAGGCCCGCGCGCTCGTCGGGGAGGCGCTCAGGACGAAGGACCTGAACAAGCCGGAGGTCTACGCTGCGCTCTCATCCCTGTCCGCCGAGATCGGCCGCCAGGTGAAGGATTACGGCGCCATCCAGCGCGTGCCCGCGGCCGCCACTCCCAACATGCGCAACGACATGTATCTCGCAGCCGACGCCGTACGGCTCCTGCCGAAGGCCGGCGCGCAGTTCAGCCCGGAGGACGGCGCGGCGCTCAAGCGCTACGAGACGACGCTGGAGGCCGGCACGCGCTTCATTGCCGACTGGGTCAAGGTATCCGTCGCGGTGGCGCTCGGGCTCGGCACGATGGTGGGCTGGCGGCGGATCGTCGAGACGGTCGGCGAGAAGATCGGCAAGACGCACCTCACCTACGCCCAGGGCGCCTCGGCCGAGCTCGTCGCGGCCGGGACGATCGGCCTCGCCGAGGTCTACGGGCTGCCCGTCTCGACGACGCACATCCTGTCGAGCGGGGTCGCGGGCACGATGGCGGCCAACGGATCGGGCCTGCAATGGTCGACGGTCCGCAACATGGCGCTCGCCTGGGTGCTCACGCTGCCGGCCGCCATCCTGATCTCCGGCGCGCTCTACTTCGTCTTCCGCCACCTGTTCTGACCCGCAGGACGGTAAGTTCTTTCCCGCACCCGCCCGGACGAGGTGCGGGTCGCGCCGACGCGAAGGCCGTTCCTGCCCGGGACCCGGACGGCGGATGCGAACGGGACGGACCGGGCCGGAGCCCGGCCGGGCTGGAGCCCGGGATCGCTAGATGATCGGCTTTCCGCCCGTGACACCTATCATGGTGCCGGAGACGTAGCTCGCCTCGTCCGAGGCCAGCATGACGTAGACGGGTGCGAGTTCGACCGGCTGGCCGGGGCGCTTCATCGGCGTCTGCGAGCCGAAGCCCGTCACCTTGTCCGCCGGCATGGTCGAGGGGATCAGCGGCGTCCAGATTGGTCCGGGCGCGACCGAGTTCGCCCGGATGCCCTTCTCGGCGAGGGATTGCGAGAGGCTGGCCGTGAAGTTCTCGATCGCGCCCTTGGTGGCGGCGTAGTGGATGAGCTGCGGGCTAGGGTTGTCCGCGTTCACCGACGCCGTGTTGATGATGGAGGCGCCGGGCTTCATGTGCGGCAGCGCCTCGCGGGTGATGATGAACATCGCCACGATGTTCACCTTGAAGGTGAGGAGGATCTCCTCGTCGGACAGGTCCTCGATGCCTCCGACGCTCGTCTGGTGGGCGGCGTTGTTGACCAGGATGTCGATGCCGCCGAACGCGTCGGCCGTCTTGCGGACGACCGCGCGGCAGACCTGCGGGTCCGACAGGTCGCCGGGCAGGAGGAGCGACTTGCGGCCGGCCTCCTCGACGAGCCGGGCGGTGTCCGTCGCGTCGGCGTGCTCGTTCAGGTAGGCGATGGCGACGTCGGCTCCCTCGCGCGCGAAGGCGATCGCGACGGCCCGGCCGATGCCGCTGTCCCCGCCCGTGATCAGCGCCTTCTTGCCGGCGAGCCGCCCGCAGCCCTTGTAGCTCGTCTCGCCGTGGTCCGGCACCGGGTCCATGGCGCGAGTCTCGCCTGGAATGGGCTGCGGCTGATCGGGGAAGGGCGGTTTCGGGTATTCGGTCGGCATGGCGTCGGCTCCGCGGGACGGGAGTTAACGGCCGTGGTCCTCCATCAGTTGCCGGCTATTCCGGGACGGTCGCGGCGATACCGGCGAAGCTCGCCGCGTCGAGGTTGGAGCCGCAGAGGAGGATGCCGACCGCCTCCCCGGACGCGGGCCGGTAGGCGCCGCAGGTGAGCGCCGCGAGCGCAGCCGCGCCGCCCGGCTCGGCCGCGATCCGGAACTCGCGCCAGAGGGTGCGTTGCGCGGCGGTGATCGCCTCGTC
>CALMTJ010000049.1 GCA_937872715.1 uncultured Methylobacteriaceae bacterium | reverse complement strand
AGGAGGTGAGCCGCCTCCCTCCCTTCCGGATCAACCGCCTCGGCCTGTCGCGCAGCTTCCAGGTCACGAACATCTTCCCCAAGCTCAGCGTGTGGGAGAACATGCGCTGCGCCGTGCTGTGGTCGCTGGGACACGGCTACCGGTTCTGGGGCGATGTCGACCGCCTGCCGGACGTCGCCGAACGGGCCGACGCGATCCTGCGCCGCATCAATCTCCTCCACCGCCGGGAGACCGCGGCCGGCATGCTCGCCTACGCGGAGCAGCGGGCGCTCGAGATCGGCATCACGATCGCGAGCGGGGCGGAGATCATCCTCCTCGACGAGCCGACGGCCGGGATGAGCCACACGGAAACGGAGAGCGTGACGGCCCTGATCAGGGAGGTCACGGAGGGCCGCACGCTGGTGATGGTCGAGCACGACATGGCGGTCGTGTTCGGCCTCGCCGACCGCATCTCCGTCCTCGTCTACGGCGAGATCATCGCGACGGACACGCCCGAGCGCATCCGGCAGAACCGGCGCGTCCAGGAGGCCTATCTCGGTACGGCCGAGCCCGGCGCGGGAGCGGCGGCGGCGTGAGCGCGCCCATGCTCCAGGTCCGCGACCTGCACGCTTTCTACGGCAAGAGCCACATCCTCCAGGGCCTCTCCTTCCATGTCGGCGAGGGGGAGATCGTCTCCGTACTCGGCCGCAACGGCGTCGGGCGCTCGACGGCGCTAAAGGCGATCATGGGCGGCGTCCCGCCCCGGGGCGAGATCAGGTTCAAGGACCGCCCGATCGCCGGGCTGAAGCCCTACGAGATCGCGCGGCTTGGCCTCGGCTACGTCCCGGAGGAGCGGGCGATCTTCCCCGGGCTCACCGTGCGGCAGAACCTCATCCTCGGTGAGCAGCCCGCCCGCCGCGACGGGCGGCGCTGGACGATGGCGGACATGTTCGCGCTCTTCCCCCGCCTCGAGGAGCGCGCCGACACGCCCGGCGGGGTGCTGTCGGGCGGCGAGCAGCAGATGCTCACCATCTGCCGGACGCTGATGGGCGACCCGGACCTCATCATGATCGACGAGCCGACGGAGGGCCTGTCGCCCCAGATGGTGGAGCGCGTGGGCGACCTCCTCGCCCGCATCTCCGAGCGCGGGATCGCGATCCTCCTCGTCGAGCAGAAGCTGACGATCGCGCTCCGCATCTCGCGGCGGGTCTACGTCATGGGCCACGGCCGGGCCGTCTTCGAGGGCACGCCGGCGGAGCTGACCGCGACCGAGGACGTCCGGCGCGAATGGCTCGAGGTGTGAAGGGCCCGGCCGATGCCGCCCGGATGCGGCCTCGGCACGGCCGGACGTTCACCCGCCCGAATGCCACCTCCGCAGGAGTTCGGCCTCCTCGTCGGCCGTCAGCCCGGTGATCGGGCCGTTCCCGGCATCCAGCCAGCGGAGGGTGTCGAGGGCGGTCTCGGAGAGCGGGCGGAGGATCAAGCCGGCCTCGACCGTGGCCGACACGTCGCGCGCGTTGTCACCGACCGTATCCGGCATCGGGTAGGGCAAGGAGCGCGGGCCGGACCCGCTCCCCACCCCGTGCCGTTCCAGGAAGGCCCTGTCGACCCATGTGAAGGTGCAGGACGATCCGAGCGCCCGCGCGCATTCGCCGAGGAAGCCGCCCCGCGTGCGGGAGGGCCCGATGGCGTCGAACCTCCCGGCGAGGCGCGCCTGGGCGGCATGGACGATCCAGCGCGCGAGGTCCCGCACGTCGATATACTGGACGGGATCGTCCGGCCGCTCGGGCACGAGGACCTCGCCGCCCCGCCCGATCCGCGCGGCCCAGTAGCTGAAGCGGCCGGTCGGATCTCCCGGACCGGCGATCAGCCCCGCCCGGCAGATGAGGGCGCCGGCGCCGAATGCCTGCTCGCAGGCGACCTTGGCGGCGCCGTAACCCTCGCCGTCGCCCCGCTCGATCTCCGGGCCCGCCGGCGCGAGGAGCGGAGCCGTGGCGGCCCTCTGCCCCCGCGTCGCGGTGTCGGAATAGACGCTGGTCGTCGAAACGAAGGTCCAATGCCCGACGTTCCCGCCGAGCGCCCGGACGGCGCGGCGCACCTGGCCCGGATGGCGGGAGAGGTCGATCGCGGCATCGAACGTTTCCCCGGCGAGCGGCGCCAGCCCGGCCGGCCGGTCGCGGTCCACGGCGACGAAACGGGCGTGCCGCGGCGCCGGCCCGAACACGCCTCGCGCCGCACAGGTGACGTCGTGGCCGAGCGCACCGGCCCGGACGGCCACGGCGCGCCCGAGGAATCGCGTCCCGCCCAGGATCAGCAATCGCATCCGCGCCCCGTCCTTCATCTGCCGGATGCCTCGGTAAGGGAGCGTCAACCCTAATGGATTACCTCTCCGCTCCTGTTCCCCGCGTGCCGGAGCGTGCCATGGCGACCCTCACCCGACGAAGGCTGGCCCAGGGAACCGGCGCGTCCGCCGCCGCGCTGGCCTTGTCCGGCTGCATGTCGGGAGCGGAGATGCCGGCCTTCGGGAGCCTCTTCGGCCCGGGCGGAAGCGGCCCGGCGACGCTCGGGCGCCCGAACTACCAGGAGGCCTACGCCTCCTTCTCCGGCGAGCCCTTCCCGATCGAGCCCTTCCGCTACTCCGCCGTCGATCCCGTCTTCCTCCGCCAGGACGTGGCCTATGCCGGCCCGGAGGATCCCGGCACGATCGTGGTCGAACCCTCCGCCCATTTCCTCTACCTCGTCGGGCGCGGCAAGCGCGCCACGCGCTATGGCGTCGGCGTCGGGCGCGAGGGTTTCGGCTGGCACGGCATCGCCCAGATCAACATGCGGCGCTCATGGCCGGACTGGATCCCGCCACGCGAGATGGTGGAACGGGACCCGGACATCCGGGCACGGCTCGTCCAGACGCCGCGCGGCCTCGGCGTGCCGGGCGGTCCGCACTCCCCGCTCGGCGCCCGGGCCATGTACCTGTTCGCGGCCGGCGGCGATCTCGGCTACCGCATCCACGGGACGACGGAGCCCGAGACCATCGGCACCTCCGTCTCCTCCGGCTGCATCCGCATGGTGAACCAGGACGTGATCCACCTCTACGGCCGCGCCCCGGACGGCACCAAGGTGATCGTGCTCGCCTGACGGGCGGGACCCCTTGCCGTCTTTGCAAGCGGGGCGCAGCAACCCGGCTTCCGGCACGTCGTGGATCGCTTCGCTGCGCTCGCGATGCCGAAGCCGCGCTCGCGACGACGAAAGGGTGCTTGACGCGGCCGGCCGGCCGTGACGCATTGCGGCGAACCTTCGCCCGGATGCCGACATGCCGACCAGCCGCCGCTCCTTCGTTCTCCTCGCGGCCGGCGGGGCGGGATCGTCGCTCGCGGGCTGCATGTCCGTCCCGCAGGCCTTCTTCCCGGCGAACCAGCTCGCGGCTTCGCTCCCGACGGACTACGCCTCCGTCTACGGCGAGGTGAAGGGCGAGCCGTTCCCCGTCCCGGCCTTCGACTACACGGTGCTCGACCGCGCCTTTCTCCGCCAGGACGTCGCCTATGAAGGGCGGGAGAGGCCCGGCACGATCATCGTCGACCCGAGGAATCGCCTGCTCACGCATGTCGGAGAGGGCGGGCGCGCCCGCCGCTACGGGGTGGGCGTCGGCAAGGAGGGGTTCGCCTG
>CALMTJ010000048.1 GCA_937872715.1 uncultured Methylobacteriaceae bacterium | reverse complement strand
GGCCAGGGCGTGATGCCGGACGGCACGAGCCGCTTCGCCTGCGATGAGGTCGGAGGTGCAGCCCGGCGCGGCGACAACGTCGTCTTCCACTACATGGGCTGCTCGACCTTCTCGAACTACACCGTGCTGCCGGAGATCGCGGTCGCGAAGGTCCGGGAGGACGCGCCGTTCGACAAGATCTGCTACATCGGCTGCGGGGTGACGACCGGCATCGGCGCAGTCATCAACACCGCCAAGGTGTGGCCGAGCGCCAACGTGGCCGTGTTCGGGCTGGGCGGCATCGGGCTCAACGTCATCCAGGGCGCCCGCATGGTGGGCGCCGACAGGATCGTCGGGATCGACATCAACAACGACAAGCGCGCCATGGCCGCCAAGTTCGGCATGACCGACTTCATCAACCCGAACGAGGTCGGAACGGACAAGGTCGTGCAGGCGATCGTAGACGTGACCGGCGGAGGCGCCGATTTCTCGTTCGACGCGACCGGCAACGTCCATGTGATGCGGCAGGCGCTGGAATGCACCCATCGCGGCTGGGGCGAATCGATCATCATCGGGGTCGCGGAATCGGGTCGCGAGATCGCGACCCGGCCGTTCCAGCTCGTGACGGGCCGCGTCTGGAAGGGCACGGCATTCGGCGGCGCCAGGGGCAGGACGGACGTGCCGACCATCGTCGATTGGTACATGGACGGCAAGATCAACATCGACGACCTGATCACCCCCGTGATGCCGCTCTACGAGATCAACCGCTGCTGCTACCTGATGCACGAGGGCAAGTCGATCCGCAGCGTCGTGGTCTATTGATCAGGTCGACGCCTCCGCGTCCCGTCGTGCGAGCGCAGCGAAGCGATCCAGGGCGGACGCACGGCTCTGGGTCGCTTCGCTTTCGCTCGCGAAGACGAAGCGGCGGATGACGCCCAGGCCCTCCCGTCAGCCGCTCGCTGCCGCCTTCAGCATGGCGGCGGCTCCGGCGCGCAGGAACGTGATGTCGCTCGCGATCGCGACGAGGCCGTAACCGAGCTTCCCGAACTCGGCTGCCTTCTCGCCGCTCGGGGCGTAGATGCCGGCCGCCTTGCCGGCGGCTTTGGAGCGGGCAAGGGCATGGGCGATCGCGGCCGTGACCTCGGCGCCGGCCGGATCGAGTCGAGCACCGTTCGACAATCCGATGGACAGGTCGGAAGGCCCGATGAAGACGGCGTCTATCCCGTCTACCGCCAGGATGTCGTCGATACGGTCCAGAGCCTGGCGCGTCTCGATCATCGCGAAGGTGCGGACATAGCCGTTCGCCCGGGCGAAATAGGCGTTCGGTTCGAGACCGGTGAGGACGATCGCCGGGTGAGGCCCCCAGCTCCGCTCCCCGGCGGGCGGGAACTTGCAGAAGGAGGCGAAACGCCGGGCGTCCTCCCGATCGTTGATCATGGGCGCGATGATGCCGGACGCGCCGGCATCGAGGAGGCGAGACGCCGTGGCGAACTCGCCGACCGGGATGCGGGGCACGCACGGCTTCCCGGCCGCCGCCACGAGGGCGATGGCGCGCGTGCATGTCAGGAAGTCAATGGCCCCGTGCTGCATGTCGAGCACGACCGCGCCGAACCCGCTCTCGCGCGCCAGGTAGCCGGCTATCGATGGCTCCGGGAGACCGCACCACGCGCTGAAGAGGGCCTTGCCGTCCCCCATGTCGCGCGCCAGCTTCTCGACCGACGACGTCATGCTGCTCTCCCGGATCGGCCAGGCGGGCCGGACCTCTCGTCCGGCGGGAAGACGCCCGCGAGGCTCCGGAGTCAAGCCGAGGCAGGCACGCCGCCGGCCGCGCACGAACCCGGTTCAGGGGGCCGAATCGCGACGTGGCCCGTAGGTTCTGAACCTCTCCACGGTGCGGGCGATCTCGTCATCCGGCAGCACGTTGGGGCGTCCGACCTGCAGGGCGACCGCATATTGCCGGCACAGCGTCTCCAGCTCGACCGCGAGCCACATCGCCTTGCCGAGATCAGGCCCCGTGGCGATCATGCCGTGGTTGGCCAGGAGGCAGCACGTCCGGTCCCGCAGGGCCGCGAGCGCGATGTCGGAGAGTTCGGGCGTGCCGTAGGGGGCATAGCCGCCGCAGCGCACGGTCGGGCCGCCCGCGGCCGCGATCATGTAATGGATGGCCGGGATCTCGAGGCCGCATATCGCGAAGGCCGTGCAATAGACAGGATGCGCGTGCACCACGGCGCCGACATCCGGGCGTGCGCCGATGATGTCGCGGTGGAACCGCCATTCGGAGGATGGGACGAGCCGGTGGTTGTAGGAGCCGTCCATGCGCAGGTGCACGATGTCGGCGGCCTTCATGTCCCCGTAGGGCATGCCGGAGGGCGTGATCAGGAGTCCGTCCCGCCAGCGGACCGAGATGTTGCCGGAGGTGCCCTGGTTGATGCCGAGCGCGTTCATGGCCCGGCACGCCTCCGTGATGGCGTGTCGGAGGGCGAGCTCTTCGGAATCGCCGGTGTCGGGAACCGCCATGGGGGAGCTCGGGCCTACGGGAAGTAATCCTGCAGCGCCCGCACTTCGAGGTCGCCGGCGAGATACGCCTGGATGCCCTCGGCGGCCGCGGCCGCGCCTGCCACCGTCGTATAGTAGGGCACCTTCCCGAGCAGCGCCGCGCGCCTCAGCGAGCGCGAATCGGAGAGCGCCCCCGCGCCTTCCGTCGTGTTGAAGACGAGCTGGACGTCGCCGTTCTTGATGGCGTCGACCACGTGCGGCCGGCCTTCCAGCACCTTGTTGATCCGGCTCGCCGGGATGCCGTGCCGGGCGAGGTCGCGCTGAGTGCCGCGCGTCGCCACGATGGTGAAGCCGAGATCCGACAGGAGCTTCTGGCCGGCGCGGCGGCGCCCCTGGGCGCCGCCCCGCCCGGACACTACGCCGGGGCCGCCCCGCGGCACGGCCGTGCCGCTGCCGAGTTGGGACTTCGCGAAGGCGACGCCGAAGCCGCGGTCGAGCCCGATCACCTCGCCGGTCGACTTCATCTCGGGCCCGAGCAGAACGTCGACGCCCGGGAAGCGGGCGAAGGGGAACACGGCCTCCTTCACGCCGATATGGTCCAGGACCTTGGGGACGAGCCCGAACGACGCCAGGCTCTCGCCCGCCATGATGCGGGCCGCGATCTTGGCGATGGGCTCGCCGATCACCTTCGCGACGAACGGCACCGTCCGGGACGCGCGGGGGTTCACCTCCAGGACGTAGATCGTGCCGTCCTTGATCGCGTATTGCACGTTCATCAGCCCGACGACGCCCAGCGCCAGGGCCATGGCGCGGGTCTCGCGCTCGAGCTGGCCGACGATGGCGGGCGAGAGCGAGCGGGGCGGGAGCGAACAGGCCGAATCGCCGGAATGGATCCCGGCCTCCTCGATATGTTCCATGATGCCGGCGATGAACACGTCCGTGCCGTCGCACAGCGCGTCGACGTCGACCTCGATCGCATCGGACAGGTAGCGGTCGAAGAGGAGCGGGTGCGCACCCAGCACCGTGTTGATCTGGCCCGTCTTGTCGTTCGGGTAGCGGGCCTTCACGTCGGACGGGATCAGCGACGGCAGCGTGCCGAGCAGGTAATCGGCAAAGGACGCCTCGTCCCGGATGATCGCCATGGCGCGGCCGCCCAGCACGTAGGACGGCCGGACCACGAAAGGCAGCCCGAGACCGGCCGCGACCAGCCGGGCCTGCTCGACGGAATAGGCGATGCCGTTCTTCGGCTGCTTGAGGCCGAGCCGGTCGAGGAGCCGCTTGAAGCGGTCGCGGTCCTCCGCGAGGTCGATCGCGTCCGGCGAAGTGCCGAGGATCGGGACGCCGTCCCGTTCGAGACCGCGGGCGAGCTTGAGCGGCGTCTGACCGCCGAACTGGACGATCACGCCGTGAAGCAGACCACGCTCCCGCTCGACGGCGACGATCTCGCCGACGTCCTCCGCCGTGAGAGGTTCGAAATAGAGCCGGTCGGACGTGTCGTAATCCGTCGACACCGTCTCAGGATTGCAATTGATCATGATCGTCTCGAATTCCGCTTCTTTCAGCGCGAAGGCGGCGTGGCAGCAGCAATAATCGAACTCGATGCCCTGGCCGATGCGGTTCGGGCCGCCGCCGAGGATCATCACCTTCTTCCGATCGGAGGGCTGTGCCTCCGAGGCGGGGGCGCCCGCGAAGGGCGGCGCGTAGGTCGAGTACATGTAGGGCGTGGGGGAGGCGAACTCGGCCGCGCAGGTGTCGATGCGCTTGAACACCGGCCGCACCCCCAGCGCGCGGCGCCGGGCCGAGACGGCCTCCTCCTCCTGCCCGGCCAGCACCGCGAGCCGGGCGTCGGAGAAGCCCGCCGCCTTCAGCCCCCGGAAGGCGCCCGGGCCGGGCGGCAGGCCATGCGCCCGCACCCTCGCCTCGAGCTCGACGATCCCGCGCAGCTGCTCGAGGAACCAGCGATCGATCCGGCAGCTCTCGTAGATGTCCTCGACCGAGAAGCCGAGCCGCAGCGCCTGCGCGACCTTGAGCAGCCGGTCCGGCGTCGGCGTCGAGATCGCCGCCTTCACGGCGTTCCAGTCGTCGCCGCGCCCGAGCCCCTCGATCTCGATGTCGTCGAGCCCGGTCAGTCCCGTCTCCAGCGAGCGCAGCGCCTTCTGCAGCGATTCCGGGAAGGTGCGGCCGATGGCCATGGCCTCGCCGACCGATTTCATCGCGGTGGTGAGCGTATGCTCGGCCCCCGGGAACTTCTCGAAGGCGAAGCGCGGGATCTTGGTCACGACGTAGTCGATGGTCGGCTCGAAGGAGGCCGGCGTCGCCCCGCCCGTGATGTCGTTGTCGATCTCGTCCAAAGTATAGCCGACGGCCAGCTTGGCCGCGACCTTGGCTATGGGGAACCCGGTTGCTTTGGACGCCAAAGCAGACGACCGCGACACGCGGGGGTTCATCTCGATCACGATCATGCGGCCGTCTTCGGGGTTGACGGCGAACTGGACGTTGGAGCCGCCCGTCTCCACCCCGATCTCGCGGAGCACCGCGATCGAGGCGTCCCGCATGATCTGGTACTCCTTATCCGTCAACGTGAGGGCCGGCGCGACCGTTATACTGTCGCCGGTATGAACTCCCATCGGATCGACGTTCTCGATGCTGCATATGATTATACAATTGTCCGCGCGATCGCGGACCACCTCCATCTCGTATTCCTTCCAGCCGAGCACGCTCTCCTCGATCAGCACCTCGTTCGTGGGCGAGGCGTCGAGGCCCCGCTCCACGATGTCGAGGAACTCCTCGCGGTTGTAGGCGATGCCGCCGCCCGTGCCGCCCATCGTGAAGGAGGGCCGGATGATGGCCGGCAGCCCGATATCGGGGAGGGCGGCCAGCGCGGAGCCGAGCGCGTGCTCCTGATACCGCTTGCGCCGGTCGTTCTCGCCGCGCTCCCAGGCGGTCTCGTAGCCGGCGAGCGCCGCGGCGTCGCCCTCCGGCAGCGCGGCCTTGCGGTCGAGACAGCTCTGCCGGTCGGCCTTCTTCAGCGCGGACGCGTTGGCGAGCGCCGATTTCGGCGTCGCGAGGCCGATCCTGGTCATCGCCTCGCGGAAGAGCTGGCGGTCCTCCGCCTTGTCGATCGCGGCCGCATCCGCCCCGATCATCTCGACGTCGAAACGGTCGAGCACGCCCATCTTCTTGAGCGACAGCGCCGTGTTCAGCGCCGTCTGCCCGCCCATGGTGGGGAGGAGCGCGAAGCCCCCCGGCAGGACGTGCCGCTCGCGCGCGATGATCTTGGCCACGATGGCGGGCGTGATCGGCTCCACGTAGGTCGCGTGCGCGAGGTCCGGATCCGTCATGATGGTGGCCGGGTTCGAATTGACCAGGACGATCCGGTACCCCTCGGCCTTCAGCGCCTTGCAGGCCTGGGTGCCGGAATAATCGAACTCGCAGGCCTGCCCGATGACGATCGGCCCCGCCCCGATGATCAGGATCGTCGAGATGTCGGTGCGCTTGGGCATGTGCGTTCCACGCCCGCGCGGGGAACGGCGCGGGTCAGGTCGGGCGGGAGGTCGGGCTAGGAGCCCGTTTTAAAACTCCTTCCTCATGCTGCGGTGGCCGCCGCAGGCGGCCCTCGAAGCACGCACGACCGTTGTGCGTCCTTCGAGGCCGATCTCCGATCGGCACCTCAGGA
>CALMTJ010000047.1 GCA_937872715.1 uncultured Methylobacteriaceae bacterium | reverse complement strand
CGTCTCGGACGCGCGCCTTGGCTCGGGCTCCCCCATTAAATTAAACCGGCCAGCCGTTCAAACAACTTCTCTCGCCTTCTGGTGCCGGGCGGTTCCCGGGACTTTACACTTTGGTTGCATCCGGGCATGCGACGGCCGGCCGGCCGGGCGCGTCGGGCAGCCCGGTGTAGTGCCGGCGGGGCATCGGCATGGCGCGGACACGGTCCGAGAATTACGGCGACATCCAGCGGAGCATCCTGGCCAGGGCGGCGGCGCTGTACGCGGCGCACGGCTACATGCGCAGCTCGATCGCCGACCTCGCCGATGCCTGCCAGCTCTCGCGAGGCGCGCTCTACCACTACTTCCAATCCAAGGAAGCCATCCTGTTCGAGATCCTCGACGCCCACATGCGCGAGATGATCGAGAAGATCGGCACGGCGAGGGAGGCGGCGGCCGACGATCCCCGCGAGCAGCTGAGGGCCGTCGTCCTGGCGATCGTCAGGATCAACGCCGCATCGCCGAACGAGCAGCGCGTGCTCCTGAACGACATCGCCTTCCTCGGCCCGAACGAGCAGGCCGCGCTGAACAAGCTCGGGCGCGACATCGTGTCGAGCGTGGCCGACCTTCTCGTCCGCGTCGACGGGGGCCGCAAGACGGCCCGCCGGACGAAGCAGGTCTATACGATGATGATGTTCGGGATCATCAACTACACCTACACCTGGTACGATCCGAATGGCCCGGTCACGCCGGACGAGTTCGCCGATATGGCGGTCGATGTCTTCCTCGAGGGCTTCGCGCCGGAGGCGGAGGCGCGCACGCGGCCCGCCCGGATCCGCCACGTCGGCTGAAGACCCTCGGGATCGAGTCCGCCCTTCCACGCCAGCGACACACGTGATAAATAAGACGGACGTTCGGTTTTATTAAGTGAGAGGTCTCCGATGCCGGGTGCCGTGCATCCTCAGCCGCGATGGCGCGAGCTGATCCAACCGGACCGCGTGCACGGCTCGCTCTATACGGATCCGGACATCTTCGAATGGGAGATGGAGAACATCTGGCACAAGACCTGGGTGTATGTCGGGCACGCGAGCGAGGTCGCGAAGCCGAACGACTTCATCGTGAAGACGGTCGGCCGCCAGCCGGTCATCATGACCCGCGACCGGGACGGCGAGGTCCACCTCCTGCTCAACCGCTGCACGCACCGGGGAAACCAGGTCTGCTCGGCCGACAAGGGCAGCGCGCGCTCGTTCACCTGCCCCTACCACTCCTGGACGTTCGCCAATGACGGGCGCCTCATGGGCTACGCCTTCGCGGACGGTTACGAGGGCCGGGACAAGTCGAAGCTCGGGCTCGGACGCGTCCCGCGCGTCGCGACCCACGAGGGTTTCGTCTTCGGCTCCTTCGCCGAGGAGGGGCCGAGCCTCGCCGAGCATCTCGGCGGCGCGGCCGAGACGGTCGACCGTCTCGTCCGCACCTCGCCGGAAGGCGAGGTCGAGATCACGGCCGGCTTCCTCAAGCACCGCACCAAGGCGAACTGGAAATTCGTGCTCGAGAACGAATGCGACGGCTACCATCCGGCCTTCGTGCACCAGTCCATCTTCAACGTCGCCGACAGCGGCATCGGCTCGCTCTACGGGGCGGAATCGACGGCCGTGACCCGCGATTACGGCAACGGCCATACGGAGGTGGACCTCCGGCCGGAGTTCCGCCGCATCGGCCAGCCGCTCGGCTGGTTCGGCACCAATCCCGGACGCTTGCCGGATTATGTAGGCCGCATGAACGCCGCCCACGGCGAGGATGCCGCCCGCGACATCATGATCGACGGCACGCCCCACGTCATGATCTTCCCGAACCTGTTCATCGCCGAGATCCAGATCTTCGTCATCCAGCCGGTCGCGGTCGACGAGACCGTGCAGCACTCGACCGCGCTCCAGTTCAAGGGCGCGCCAGACCTGAACCGGCGGATGCGCCAGCAGACGATGGGCTCCGTCGGCCCGGCGGGGCTGCTCCTCGCCGACGACACCGAGATGTACGAGCGCAACCAGCGCGGCATTAATGTCCGGCGCCCCGAATGGGTCTTCCTCGGCCGCGGCACCCACCGCGAGCGGCGGGACGAGCAGGGGTTCAGGGTCGGGCATTCGACGGACGAGGTCCCCTCGCGGGGCATCTGGCGGCACTACCGGGGGCTGATGGAGCGGGCCGCGTGAGTGCTCCGGCCGACCGAGTCGCGCTCTTGGCCGCCGTGACCGAGTTCCTCTTCCGCGAGGCGCGCCTGCAGGACGAACACGAATACGCGGCTTGGGAAGCGCTCTGGACGGATGACGGCGTGTACTGGATCCCGGCCAACACGGCCGACGGGACGGCCGTCGATCCCGAGCGCGAGATGTCCATCCTGTACGACAACCGCTCGCGCATCCGGCTGCGCGTGAAGCAGCTCTTGACGGGCCGGCGCCACACGCAGGAGCCGAAATCGCAGCTCCGCCGCATCATCGGCAACATCGAGCTCCTGGCGGTCGAGGGCGACGAGATCCGGGTCGGCGCGAACAGCATGATCTTCGAATCCTCCATCCGGGACGACACCGTCTGGGCGGCCCGCAACGAATACCTGCTGCGCTACGAGGGCGACGCGTTGCGGATGGCATCGAAGAAGGTGACGCTCGCCAACAACAACCGGGCGATCTTCACGCTCTCCTTCCTGGTCTGACGGAGGCTCCCATGTCCGATGACGAGGGCTCGACCGAGCCCGTCCTCTACCGGTTCGGCGAGGGCATCGCCCGGCTCACGCTCAATCGCCCGCGTTCCGCCAACGGGATGAACGTTGAGCTCCTCCGAGGCCTCTGCGACGCCATCATGCGGGCGCATGGCGAGGCCGGGCTGCGGGCGGTGCTGCTGACCGGCGAAGGCGCGAATTTCTGCGCCGGCGGCGACGTCCGGACCTTCGCGTCGAAGGGCGAGGCGCTGCCGGATTACATCCGGCCCGCGACCGCCCTCCTGCAGAATGCCGTCGCCGGGCTCGTCCGGCTCGAAGCGCCGGTGGTCCTGGCGGTGCAGGGCTACGCGGCGGGCGGCGGCGGGTTCGGCCTCGTCTGCGCGGCCGATATCGTCCTCGCCGGGGAAGGCGCGCGCTTCCTGCCCGGCGCGACCCGGGTCGGCATGGCGCCGGATGCCGGCGTGAGCGTGACGCTGCCGCGCCTCGTCGGGTTCAGGCGGGCGACGGAGATCCTCCTCACCAACCCGACGCTCACCGCCGCCGAGGCGCTGGCCATGGGGCTGGTCACCCGGGTCGTGCCCGACTCCGAGCTCGCCGGGGCGGCTCTCGCCTATGCGCGCGACCTTGCCCGCGGCGCCCCGAAGGCGCTGGCCGCCACGAAGCGCCTCCTCTGGAGCGGGATCGGCATCGGCTTCGACGCCTGCCTGCCCGAGGAGGCGAGGCCGCGGCTGGACACGGTGCGGCGCGCCGTCGGCAATTGAGCGCGTCACGTAGCTGTTGAAGTCGGTCGAGGAGAAGAGGAAGGCCGGCGGGGTGCTGTGG
>CALMTJ010000046.1 GCA_937872715.1 uncultured Methylobacteriaceae bacterium | reverse complement strand
CTTCATCGACCGGAACTTCATCCCGT
The DNA here is from genome assembly GCA_937872715.1 of uncultured Methylobacteriaceae bacterium. GTDB lineage: Bacteria > Pseudomonadota > Alphaproteobacteria > Rhizobiales > Beijerinckiaceae > Enterovirga. The sequence continues at coordinate 1,569 of CALMTJ010000046.1, read as the reverse complement.
CTTCGAGGCAGATCAGGTAGTCCGGCGTCACCGACTTCTTCACGGAAACGGGCGGGCTGGGGCGCGCGGAGGCGACAGGCGGCGGGGCCCCGCCGAGATCCCGCATCGCCCCGTGCACCGTTTCGATCAGGGCCGGAAGGTCGCTGAGATGAACGGAGTTGTTCCCGACATAGGCGGCCACGACTTCGGCCGAGAGGGGCACGATGGAACCGCTCGCGCCGAGAGGGTCACTGGACATTGAGGCTCATCCTAGATCGCAGGCTCCGCACGTCCCCTCGTACGGCAAGACCCGTTGGCGTCCAGCTACCATCGGTTGTGAAAATTTCGTCTAAAGTTCAAGCGAGCGTTGACGAATGTCGGTCCGGAACTCGTCGAGGCATCTTGGCCGGCCGTCCCGTTCGGCGTGCCAGAAGGTCCAGCCGTTGCAGGCTGGCAGCCCCTGGACCAGCGCCCCGATCTTGTGGATCGAACCCGTGGCCGGCCCAGCCTGTATGGTGCCGTCGGCCCGCACGAGCGCGGAATGGCGGCCGCTCGGCCCGGCCAGCGTCTCGCCCGGCAGGATATGGCCGGCCTCGATCAGCGACAGGAAGGGGATGCGGGGCTCGGTCCGCCTGGCGGGAGCGGCCGCGACGCTGCGGGGATCGAAGGGCGCGACAGCCGCGATCCGCCGCCGCGCCGAGTCGGCGTGGGACGCGTCCTGCTCGATGCCGATGAAGGACCGGCCGAGGCGGCGCGCCACCGCGCCCGTCGTGCCCGTGCCGAAGAACGGGTCGAGCACCACGTCGCCCGGATTGGTGGCGGCGAGGAGGATCCGCGAGAGCAGCGCCTCCGGCTTCTGGGTCGGATGGGACTTGCGGCCATCCGCGTCCTTCAGCCGCTCCTCGCCCGTGCAGAGCGGGAACTGCCAGTCGGACCGCATCTGCACGTCGTCGTTGCCGGCCTTCAGCGCCTCGTAATGGAAGGTGTAGCGCGTCTCGGCCTGGTCCCTGGCCGCCCAGATCAGCGTCTCGTGCGCGTTGGTGAAGCGGCGGCCGCGGAAGTTCGGCATCGGGTTCGCCTTCCGCCACACGACGTCGTTCAGGATCCAGTAGCCGAGATCCTGGAGCACGGAGCCGACCCGGAAGATGTTGTGGTAGGAGCCGATCACCCAGAGCGTCGCGTTCGGCCGCATCACGCGCCGGCATTCCGCGAGCCACGCCTGAGTGAAACGGTCGTATTCGCCGAAGGAGGAGAACTTGTCCCAGGCATCGTCGACCGCGTCGACGACGGAATGGTCGGGGCGGGTGAGGCCAGAGGCGAGCTGGAGGTTGTAGGGCGGGTCGGCGAAGACGAGGTCGACGCTCTCGTCCGGGAGCCGCTTCAGGGCCGAAAGGCAGTCGCCGACGACGATCTCGTCGAGCGGCACGGAGGCGATGATTTCCCTCCGGGGCGCCGGCGCAGCCCGCCCGGTACGCGAGACCTGTTTCCGGGAGGCGACGCCGACGGCCCCGGTACGCTGGGAACCCATGGCCAACACCACTTACGCAACTGACACCGCGTTTATGGGCCGGTCTGGGTAAAGGTCGGGTT
>CALMTJ010000045.1 GCA_937872715.1 uncultured Methylobacteriaceae bacterium | reverse complement strand
CGGGGCAGCAGAAGAGGTATACGGCGTCCGCCGCCTCTTCCGGCGTGCCCGCGCGGCCGAGCGGGATCATGCGCGAGAACGTCTCCAGCAGCTGCGGCTGGATGCCGACCTTGACGGCTCGGCCCGCCACGTCGATCGTCGCCTGCTCCGTCTCGATCGGCTGCGTCAGCCTCGTCTCGATGAGGCCGAAGGCGACGCAGTTCACGTTGACGTTGTAGCGGCCCCATTCCTTCGCGAGCGTCCGGGTGAGCCCGACGAGGGAGGCCTTGGCCGAGGAATACCCGGCCTGACCCGCATTGCCGTAGAGCCCGGCGATCGAGGACACGTTCACGATCTTGCGGAACACCCGCTTCCCCTCGGCCGCCTCGCGCTTGGTCGCGATCCGGATCGGCTCGGAGGCCGCCCGCAGGATGCGAAAGGGAGCCAGCAGGTGGATGTCGAGCATGGCCTGGAACTGCTCGTCGGTCATCTTCTGGACGACCGAGTCCCAGGTATATCCGGCGTTGTTGACGACGATGTCGAGCCCGCCAAACGCGTCGAGGGCGGCGGCGACGAAACGATCCCCGAAATCGGGCGCGGTCGCGTCCCCGACATGAACGGCGACGTCCGTCCCCAGCGCGCGAAGCGCCTCCGCCGTCTCTTGAGCGGGCTCCGGGTCGAGGTCGTTGACCACGACGCGAGCGCCCTCGCTCGCGAGCTTGAGCGCGATTGCCCGGCCGATCCCCCGGCCGGAGCCCGATACGAGCGCGACCCTGCCGTCAAGCTTTCCCACGCACCGCCTCCCACAAGGTCGCGTCGACCAGAGCTTCGCCTCCGAGCTTCAGTTCACCGGCGCCGTCGCGCGCGGTCAGCGCGATGCGAGCGACCCTGCGGCCGTCGCTTTCCGGCGCGATCTCGACCAGCTCGCCCCGGCATTCGAGCGCGTCTCCGAGCTGCGTGATCGCGGCGAAGCGGGTCGAGAAGCCGATCAGCGCCGCCAGCGGCACGGCATCCGTGAGCGCCTGGCCGAGATAGGCCATGGCCAGCATCCCTTGCGCGAACACGTCGGGGAAGCCGGCCGCCCGCGCGAAATCGGTGTCGATATGCATCGGGTTGTGGTCGCCGCTCGCTCCCGCGTAGAGCGCGAGCGTCGCGCGGGTGAGCGGCGGGAAGCGCTTGTCGACCACCACGTCTCCGACCGCGGGAGCGGGCCTCGCGGCAGGATCGCCCGCCGGGGTCACGCCGTCGCCTCCGGCCGGCGGACGACGAGCGTCTTGCGAAGGCTCGCCAGCGTGCCGAGACCCGCGGCCGACGCCTCCGTGTCCAGGATCGCGAAGGTGAGCGCGCCGCCCTTCTTCTCGAAGACGTCGGCGACCCGGGTGCGGAACGTCACCGCGTCGCCGATGCAGGGCGGGCTGCGGTAGTCGAAGCGCTGCTCGGCATGGAGGAGGTGGGCGATGTCGATCCCGAGCTCGTCGAGGAACCCGAACGGGTTCGGCGTGTCCATCAACTCCAGGCAGAACAGGTAGGTGGGAGGGACGGGACGGCCGCGGAATCCGGCGGCCCGGGCGGCCTCGTCGCTCCGGAAGATCGGGTTGCCCTCCCCCGTCACCTTGAGAAAGAAGTCGTACCGGCCCGCCTCCACGACCGCGGTCACGGGCGCGAAGGTCCGGCCGATATCGGCGGCGCTCGGCACGGCTCAGGCCGCCCGGGCGGCGTTCGACCGCTCGTAGAGGGTGACCACGCAGGCGCCGCCGAGGCCGAGATTGTGCTGGAGCGCGAGGCGCGCGCCCGGGACCTGGCGGGCCTCGGCGCTGCCGCGCAACTGGTGCGTGAGCTCGTAGCATTGCGCGAGCCCCGTCGCGCCGAGCGGATGCCCCTTGGACAGGAGCCCGCCGGACGGGTTGGTCACGACGGCGCCGCCATAGGTGTTGTCGCCGTCCTCGACGAAGCGCTCGGCGCCGCCCTCGCCCGTCAGGCCCAGCGCCTCGTAGGTCACGACCTCGTTCTGCGCGAAGCAATCGTGCAGCTCGACGACGTCGAGGTCGTCAGGGCCGATGCCCGCCGCCTCGTAGACCTGCCGGGCAGCGTCCCGGCTCATGTCGTAGCCGACGACCCGCATCATGTCGCCGGATTCGAAGGTGGAGGGCCGGTCCGTCGTCATCGCCTGCGCGGCGATGCGGACGTTCGTCCGGAGCCCGCGCCGCTTCGCGAACGCCTCCGAGACGATGATCGCGGCCGCGGCCCCGCAGGTCGGCGGGCACGCCATGAGGCGCGTCATGACGCCGGGCCAGACAGGCACGTCCGCCAGGACCTCCTCGGCGCTGACCTCCCGGCGGAACACCGCGAGCGGGTTCCGGACCGCGTGACGGCTCGCCTTCGCCCTCACCTTGGCGAAGGTGGACAGCGGCGTCCCGTGCTTCTCCATGTGGGCGAGCCCGGCGCCGCCGAAATACCGCAGCGCGAGCGGGATCGTCGGCTGCCCGACGATGGAATCCGTCGCGAGGTCGAACTCGGCGAAGGGACTCGGCCTGTCCTCGAAATGCACGCCGAGCGCCCCCGGGCGCATCTGCTCGAATCCGACGGCGAGCACGCAATCGGCCGCGCCGGATTCGACGGCCTGGCGGGCGAGGAAGAGCGCGGTGGAGCCGGTCGAGCAATTGTTGTTGACGTTGACGATCGGGATTCCGGTCATCCCGACGCGGTAGAGCGCCTTCTGGCCCGAGGTCGAGTCGCCGTACACGTAGCCGGCATAGGCCTGCTGCACGTCCCCGAACTCGAGCCCGGCATCGGCCAAGGCCTCGCGGACGGCCCGGGATCCCATGACGTCGTAGGGATCGCTCGCACCCGGCTTGGCGAAGGGGATCATGCCGATCCCGGCCACGTAAGCGCCGCCCATCGCGTCCTCCGGCGATCCCGTGTGGGCAGGGCGGAAATCCTTACCCCCGAGATTGCTCTTGACCCGCTGGTAAGGTAAGCGGGACGGCGACGTCAAGCGTGTTCATCGTCGCGCGGGCGCCGGGAGGCGGGATGATCGGGAACGCTGCCGGCCATGGGTAGCGTCGCGAGGAGGCGGCCGCCGGGGCAACGGGCAGCGGCGCCCCGCGAGCCGTCGGGGCGGGCGGGCGCAGCCCCGATCGCCTCTCCCTGGAAATCGGCTCTCCACCGCCGGCAGGACCGCGACCTCAAGCGCGAGGCCGTCCTCAACATGGCCGCGCGGCTGTTCATCGAACGCGGCTACAACCGCGCGACGCTGTCCGACGTCGCCGAGAAGCTGCACGTCACGAAGCCTGCACTGTATCACTACTTCCCGAGCAAGGAGGATATCCTGCTCGAATGCTACCGGCTCGGCAACGAATCGATACGGGCCGAGATCGAGCGGATCGACGCGGGCGGAGCCTGCGGAATCGGGAAGCTGCGCGACTTCATCCGCTCCTACGCCCGGCTGATGGCGACGGATCACGGGGCCATCCTGGTTCGGGTCGACGACCGGGAGCTGTCGCCCGGGCCGCGCGCCGAAGTGCGCGGCTGGAAACGGGCCATCGACGCCGCCATCCGGCGTTTCATGCGGGACGGTGTCGCCGACCGGTCCGTCCGGCCCTGCGACGAACGGGCGGCCGCCCTGGTCATCGGCGGGGCGCTGAACTGGATCGGCCATTGGCACCGGCCCGACGGGCCCATGTCGCAGCAGGAGATCGGCGAGCAATTCGCCGATCTCCTGACCAGGGGCTTCGCGGCCTCCGCTCTCGGAGGAAGCGGGTGAGGAGCTGAACAACAAGCCGAGGGAGGAAGGAATGAACGTGACTCACGGCCTCAGGCGGGCCTTGCAGGTCAATGCCGACGGCCTCGCGACGTCGTACGAGGGCCGCCGGCGGACATGGGCCGAGATCGGCGACCGCGTCGCGAGGCTCGCGGGAGGGCTTCGGAGCCTGGGCGTCGGGAACGGCGACCGGGTCGCCGTGCTCATGGCCAACGCGGACAGCTACCTGGAGCTCTATCTCGGCGTGGCCTGGGCCGGGGCGGTCGTCGTGCCGCTGAACAACCGGTGGAGCGTGCCGGAGAACGAGGCGGCGCTGAACGACAGCGGACCTAAGGTCCTGGTCGTCGACCGTGCCTTCCAGGAGATCGCGGCCCGGCTCGCCGGCATGCTCGCCGACCCGCCGGTCGTCGTCTACGCGGACAACGACGACGGCGCGCCTCCGGCCGGGATGCGGGGCTACGAGGCCCTCCTCGCCGCGAGCGAGCCCGTCCCGGACGCCATGCGGGCGCCGGCCGACCTTGCCGGGATCTTCTATACTGGCGGCACGACGGGTCGGGCGAAGGGCGTCATGCTGACCCACGCCAACCTGATGGCCAATGCCCGGAACGCCTTGGCCGAGGGGCTGTTCGGGCCCGGGACGGTCTATCTCCACGCCGCGCCCATGTTCCACCTGGCGAATGGCTGCGGGATGTATTCGGTGCTCCTGAGCGGCGGCTCCAACGCGTTCGTGGCCGCCTTCTCGCCCGCGGCCGTGCTGGACGCGATCGAGCGCGAGCGGGTGACGGACGTGCTGCTCGTCCCGACCATGATCCAGATGCTGGCGGACCACGACGACGGCGGGCGCCGGCGGGACCTGACGAGCCTCAGGCGGATCGTCTACGGCGCCTCGCCGATCAGCGAGGCGGTGCTCGACCGCGCGGCCGCCCGTTTCCCGGATGTCGAGTTCGTGCAGGCCTACGGCCAGACGGAGCTCTCGCCGATCGCCACCCTCCTGCCCTGGGCCGATCATGTCGGAGAGGCGCGCCGCAGGGGCCGCCACCGCTCGGCCGGGCGGGCGACCCTCTCCGTCGACGTGCGGGTCGTCGACGAGGACGATCGCGAATTGCCCCGGGGCACGCCCGGCCAGATCGTGGTCCGGGGCGACACCGTGATGGCGGGCTACTGGAACCAGCCGGACGCGACCGCCGCGGCCGTCGTCGACGGCTGGATGCACACGGGCGACGCGGGCTACATGGCGGCCGACGGCTACGTCTACGTGGTCGACCGCGTGAAGGACATGATCATCTCGGGCGGCGAGAACGTCTACTCGGCCGAGGTCGAGAACTGCCTCGCGCAGCATCCGGCCGTGGCGCAATGCGCGGTCGTCGGCATCCCGAGCGAGCGCTGGGGCGAGCAGGTCCACGCCTTCGTGGTCCCGAAGCCCGGGTCGCCCGCGCCCGTTCCGGACGAGCTGATCGCGTTCTGCAAGGAGCGCATCGCGGGTTACAAATGCCCGCTCAGCGTCGATGTCAGGACGGAGCCGTTCCCGTTATCCGGGGCCGGCAAGATCCTGAAGCGCGAGTTGCGCGCCCCCTACTGGGAGGGGCGCTCCCGGGCCGTCGGCTAGCCGCCGGTCTCATTCGGGGCGCCGGCTCGGGCCGCCGGCGTGAGCCGGCCGGCCGCGGGCCGGGTCGCTCTCCGGTCAGCCGAGCGTCTGGCTCACGACTTGTCCGAGCACGTGCACCGCCACGAACAGGGCGGCCGCCTGGCTCGCGACGAGGCCGGCGCCGGCGAATGCGACCGCCAGGGAGCAAACCCCCAGGAACTTCACGACAACCCGTCCCATCCTCCGGTCCTCCGGTTCGCGGCCCATCTGCCGGTCCGAAGATTTCCGGATGATGTCGGGTCGGGGAGGAGTTGGTTTCGGGCAGCCGTCCTGTATCGGCGAGGCCGTTCAGCCGCGCCGGGCCGCCGGACACCGACGCTCGAGAGCGGCGATGGCCGGGGCCGCGCCCGCCAAGGTGAACCGGCGCTTTCCTCCTGCGACCCGCGTCACGGCCGATCCCTCGATCACGGCATCCTTGCCCGATCTCAGCTTGTCCAGCAGGGCATGGGAGATGCCGAGGCCGTTATTCGGCAGATCGCTGAGGAGAACAGACTCGTCCAGACCTTCGACGTTGACGGCCGTCCGTTCGCCGTCGATCGAGACGGCGGTGTCGTCGAGCCTGTTGCCGTCCCATTCAGGCGGGGGATAGTAGTAGAGCCTCAGCCCGTCCTCGCAATCGAGCACGAGACGGCCGCCGGGCTCCAGGCTTCGTGTCTCGATATAGGTGTTCGGCCCCCGTCCCTTGACCGTCCAGGGCGAGGCCGCCGATGCGATCGCCGGCACGAGCATCAGCGCCGCGGACATGAGAAGCCCGGGCGAGGAGTGCGCGGGCGAACTGCAGAAGAACCTCATCACGGCGTCCCTCATCGTCGTCGCAAGCGAACCGCCGCCGGCGGCGCGCCTTCCAGCGGCCAGGGGGCCGGAGCGACGGCGGAACGTTGCCCTCCCTGCGTTGCCGAACGTTGTCGTCGGCACAGGGGCGCTCGCAGCCTGCGGGCTCGGCGCCATCATCGCCCGACCTGCGGACGAACGTCCGGCGGCGCGGGGCGGCGAGTCGGCCGGCGCGGAGCCCGCGCCTGCTTGCCGGACGAAGTGACCCGATCGGGCGGGCTGCCGGTCATTGTTTCGACGGGACGAAGCGGCCCGGCATACGGCCGCAACGCTGCCGTGAGATGCCTCGGAGGTGAAGCAGATTCGGGCCGCCGGAGGGACGCGGCGTCCGCCACTCACCTCCCGCCCCGGCAGACCCTCATGGCTCCGCGCATCGCCGATCCGACACGCCGGACGACCCTTTCGGGGCTCGCGGCCGTCGCGGCCGTCTCATCGGCCTCGCTCCCTCTTGCCGGGCCGCCGGCGCGCGGCGCCGATCCGCTCGTCCTGAACGATGCGAGCCGTCTCAACCCGACCCGCGTCGCGCGGCACACGAGGCTGGACGGCCCGGCGGACAAGACGGTCGCCGCGCTGCGGCGCCTCCTCGCCGAAGCGGCGGCGGAGGGGCGTCCCGTGGTGATGGGAGGCGCACGTCATTCCATGGGGGCGCAGAGCCTGTGCGCGGGCGCGTCCGCGGTCACGGATGCAGGCTTCCGCCTCGAGCCGGACCCGGCGGGGAGCCGCTTCCTCGTGTCCGCCGGCGCGCGCTGGCGCGCCGTCGTGCCGGCGCTCGACCGCGTCGGCCTTTCCGTCCCGGTCATGCAGTCGAACAGCGATTTCAGCGTCGGCGGGACCCTGTCGGTCAACGGGCATGGCTGGGCCGTGCCCTTCGGGGCCTTCGCGGCGAGCCTGCGCCGCTTCCGGCTGGTGCTCGCCGACGGGACGCTCGTGTCCTGCTCGCGGGACGAGAACGCGGAGCTGTTCCGCGCCGCGATCGGCGGATACGGGCTCCTCGGCATCGTGGTGGACGTGGAACTCGACGCGATGCCGAACGCCGCGTTGCGGCCGAGCCTGCGCGTCATGCGGGCGGACGAGCTCGGCCCCGCTTTGGCCGGAGCCGTGCGGGACGCGAGCTTGCGGATGGCCTATGGCCGCCTCTCCGTCATGCCGGGCGACCTCCTCGGCGAGGCGCTGCTGGTCACCTTCGCGGAGACGACGGGGCCCGTGACTCCGCTCGGATCGGGCGACGGGACCCTGTTCGGTCTCGCGTCGAGGATCCTGCTCCGCGCGCAGAGCGGCTCCGATCTGGGCAAGGCGGCGCGGTGGTGGGCCGAGACGGCGCTCGCGCCGCGCCTCGCGCCGGCGACCGTCACCCGCAACCGGCTCCTCGCGCAGCCGGTCACGTCGCTGGGCAGCCCGGCGGCGGGGCACACGGACATCCTGCACGAATACTTCCTCCCGCCGGGCCGGCTCGCGGAGTTCCTGACCTGTTGCCGGGAGGCTCTCCCGGCCTCCGGCCAGGACCTGCTCAACGTGACGCTCCGCTACGTCGCGGCCGATCCCGTGAGCCTGCTCGCCTTCGCGCCGGAGCCGCGCGTCGCGGCCGTCATGCTGTTCGACCAGGCCCGCACGGACACGGCCGAGGCGTCGATGCGACGGCTGACCGAGCGCCTGGTCGACGGCGCGCTCGCGCTCGGCGGCAGCTTCTACCTCCCCTACCGGCTGCACGCCCGCCGCGACCAGGTACGCCGCGCCTATCCCGGCCTCGACGCGTTCCTGGCGCTGAAGCGGCGTCACGACCCTGCCGGCCGCTTCCGCAACGCCCTCCTCGACGCCTACCTCGCGTGAGAAGCGCCGGGCGGCCTCCGCCGGGGCGCCGGTCACGTCCGGCCCGAAGGCGGAGGGCGAGGGGCGGGCGGACGGGAAACGAAACCGAACATCGGCGCCGCCGACCCGCTCCCGAAATCTGGGGCTGCCATGAGTGACGGCGTCGCGAACATCCCGTTCGGACATCATCGAGGTTCAGCCATGACCATCCTGAAGAAGATCATCTCCTCCACGCTCGCGTCGTTCGGGCTGTGCGCGGCCCTGCTCGGCGCGTCGGCCCCCGCCGAGGCGCGCTACGGCTCGAGCGCCGCGATCGCGTACTCCCCGTGAGTGTCGGAATAGGTGTTGATCG
>CALMTJ010000044.1 GCA_937872715.1 uncultured Methylobacteriaceae bacterium | reverse complement strand
ATCTGGACGCGCGACCTCCTGCCCGGTGCGCCCTTCGCGGGCGGCTTCATCGGGCAGGCCGCGCTGGCGCTCATCTCCTTCGCCGTGCTGCTGGCGCTCCGGCCGACGCCCGTGCCGCGCGACCGGACCGGCGGGACCGGCCGGCCGCTCCGCGAGATCGTCGCCCAGCCGCGATTCCTCGTGGCGCTGACCGCGGGGCTCGTCTCCTACGGCACGATGAGCTTCATGATGACGGCCGCGCCCGTCGCCATGGTGGTCGGGTGCGGCCATTCCGTCGGGGACGCGACGCTCGGCATCCAATGGCACATCCTGGCGATGTTCGGCCCGAGCTTCGTCACCGGCCGCCTCCTCGACCGTTTCGGCAAGCCGGCCGTGGTCACCGTCGGGCTCGCCCTCATCGGGCTCGCCGCAATCGTCGGCGCGAGCGGGACGAGCGTGGCCCATTTCTGGACTGCGCTGGTCCTGCTCGGAATCGGCTGGAATTTCGGCTTCATCGGGGCGACGGCCCTCGTCGGGGAATGCTGCCGGCCGGCGGAGCGCACCAAGACACAGGCCGCGAACGACTTCCTGGTCTTCGGTTCGGTCGCGGTCGCGTCCTTCTCGTCCGGTCAATTGCTGGATGCGGGCGGCTGGATCACGGTGACGCTCGTCGTGCTGCCGGCCGTGGCGCTCGCCCTCCTCGCATTGGCCTGGGGCGCGAGGGCCGTCCGTCCGGTATCCGACGTCGCCTGAAGCGGTTCGGGCAGCGGCGCAAGAGAGAAGGCAACGGAATCCCGGCGCTCCGAAGCGATCACCGGAACATCCGCCGCGGACATTTGCCGTTGCGGCGAAACTTTGGCAGAGACACCCCGCCACGAAGCCGCGGCAGATGGCCGGCGACCGCCACATGCGCGGGCCGCCCGCCGAGCCGCGCGGTCGCAAGGTCAGGGAACGGAACGGGCGGACATGACGGCATTGATACTCATCGTGATCGGCGGCGCGTTGTCGATCGCGTATGGATTCTGGGCGATCGCGGACGTCATGAAACGCGATGCCGGCACGGCCCGCATGCAGGAGATCGCGGCCGCGATCGCGGAGGGCGCGCAGGCCTATCTCCGCCGGCAGTACATCACGATCTCGGCCGTCGGGATCGTGCTGTTCGCCGTCCTCACCTACCTCCTCGGCATCTGGGTCGGGGTCGGTTTCGCCATCGGCGCGATCCTGTCGGGCGCGGCCGGCTTCATCGGCATGAACGTCTCCGTCCGGGCGAACGTCCGCACGGCGCAGGCCTCCTCCGTCTCGCTCGGCGACGGGCTCGACGTCGCCTTCAAGTCGGGCGCGGTCACCGGCATGCTGGTCGCGGGTCTCGCGCTCCTCGGCGTGACGATCTACTACGCGGTGCTCACCCGCGCGCTGGGCTTCCAGCCGGCGAGCCGGGCCGTCATCGACGCGCTGGTGGCGCTCGGCTTCGGCGCTTCGCTCATCTCGATCTTCGCCCGCCTCGGCGGCGGCATCTTCACCAAGGGCGCCGATGTCGGCGCGGACCTCGTCGGCAAGGTCGAGGCCGGGATCCCGGAGGACGACCCGCGCAACCCCGCCACCATCGCGGACAACGTCGGCGACAATGTCGGCGATTGCGCCGGCATGGCGGCCGACCTCTTCGAGACCTACGCGGTGACGATCGTCGCCACCATGGTACTGGCGGCGATCTTCTTCGCCGGGCAGCCGGGGCTCGAGACGATGCTGCTCTACCCGCTCGCCATCGGGGCGTCCTGCATCGTGACCTCCATCATCGGCACCTTCGCGGTGAAGCTCGGGCAGAACCAGTCGATCATGGGCGCGCTCTACAAGGGCTTCATCGCGGCCGGCGCGCTCTCCGTCGTGGCGATCGCGATCGTGAACTACCTGATGCTGGGCGGCTTCTCGACCGTCTTCACGACGACGGCCGGCGTGAGCTTCACCTCGGCCGGCCTGTTCGCCTGCGCCCTCACCGGACTCGTCGTGACGGCTCTGATCGTCGTCGTGACGGAGTATTACACGGCGACCGGCAAGCGGCCCGTCGTCTCCATCGCCCAGGCCTCCGTCACCGGCCACGGCACGAACGTCATCCAGGGTCTCGCGGTGTCGCTCGAATCGACGGCGCTACCGACGATCGTGATCATCGCCGGCATCATCGTGGCCTACGGCTTCGCGGGCCTGTTCGGCATCGCGGTCGCGACGACCGCCATGCTGGCGCTGGCCGGCGTGGTCGTCGCGCTCGACGCCTTCGGGCCGGTGACGGACAATGCGGGCGGCATCGCCGAGATGGCCGGCCTTCCGCCCGAGGTGCGCAAGTCGACGGACGCGCTCGACGCCGTCGGCAACACCACCAAGGCCGTGACCAAGGGCTACGCGATCGGCTCCGCCGGCCTCGGCGCTCTGGTGCTGTTCGCCGCCTACACGTCCGACCTGAACTTCTTCGTGAGCGAGGCCAACAAGGCGGGCGCGACCGCCTTCCAGTACTACCGGGGCGTGACGGTCGATTTCTCGCTGTCCAACCCCTACGTCGTCGTCGGCCTGCTGCTCGGCGGGCTGATCCCCTTCCTGTTCGGCGGGATGGGCATGACAGCGGTCGGCCGCGCGGCGGGGTCCGTCGTGATGGAGGTCCGCCGGCAGTTCAAGGAGATGCCGGGGATCATGCAGGGCACGGTCCGGCCGGATTACGGCCGCGCCGTCGACATGCTGACCCGCGCGGCGATCAAGGAGATGGTGCTGCCGTCGCTCCTGCCGGTGCTGGCGCCCGTGGTGACGTTCGTCGTCATCAACGCCATCGCGGGCAAGAACCAGGCCTTCGCATCCGTCGGCGCCATGCTGATGGGCGTGATCGTCACCGGCATCTTCGTCGCCATCTCCATGACCTCCGGCGGCGGCGCCTGGGACAACGCCAAGAAATCCTTCGAGGACGGCTTCGTCGACCGCGACGGGGTCCGCCACATGAAGGGCTCGGAAGCCCACAAGGCCTCCGTCACGGGCGACACCGTCGGAGACCCCTATAAGGACACCGCGGGTCCCGCCGTGAATCCGGCGATCAAGATCACGAACATCATCGCGCTCCTGCTGCTGGCGATCCTCGCTCACAGCTGAGAGCCTGGCCGGAAACGTCCTGCCGCCTCATCCTGGAGACCTTTGCGGGGCGATGCCCATCTCGTCACTGCGAGCGGAGCGAAGCAGGCCAGCCTGGAATGCGTCGGGTCCTGGGCTGCTTCGTCGGCTACGCCTCCTCGCAGAGACGATGGTCGATCCGATCGCGCGAAGGCCTCCGGCATGGGGCGTCGATCGACGATCGGCCTCGAAGTCTCAATAGCCGAACTGCTCGTGGAGGATGCGCTCGTCCAGGCTGTGGCCCGGATCGTGGAGCATGACGAGGTCGATGGTGAGGTCGAGCGAGGCCGTCACGCTGGCGACGCGCCTCACCTCGTGGTGGTCGGCCGTGGCCGAGACGGGCCGCAATTCGGGCTCGATCACCTCGATCCGGATCGCGGCGCGGTCGGGCAGGAGCGCCCCCCGCCAGCGCCGCGGACGGAAGGCCGAGATCGGCGTGAGCGCGAGGAGCGGCGCGTTCAAGGGCAGGATCGGCCCGTTGACCGACAGGTTGTAGGCCGTGGAGCCGAAGGGGGTCGCGACCAGCACACCGTCGGCGATGAGTTCGGGCAGGCGGACCTGCCCGTCGATCTCGACGCTGAGCTTCGCGGCCTGATGCGTCTGGCGAAGCAGCGACACCTCGTTGATGGCATGCGCGCGACGCAGCTGGCCGTCCGTGGAGACGGTCTCCATCAGGAGCGGATGCACGACGCTCCTGTGGGCCGCTTCGAGCCGGGCGACGAGGTCGTCCGTCCGGTACTCGTTCATGAGAAAACCGACCGAGCCCTTGTTCATCCCGTAGACGGGTTTCCCGGACCCGATGGAGCGGTGCAGGCTCTGCAGCATCAGCCCGTCGCCGCCGAGCGCCACCACGATATCGGCGTCATCGCCG
>CALMTJ010000043.1:4208-10897 GCA_937872715.1 uncultured Methylobacteriaceae bacterium | reverse complement strand
ATGTGCAGCGGGCCCGTCGGCAGGCCGTGCCGGGCGAGCCAGCCGCGGGTCAGCACCGACCGGTCGTCGGGCAGCAGTCCGATCGCCGCGCCCGCCCAGAGCAGGGCCGGGACGCACAGCAGCACCTGAGCCGGCGTGCTGCCGGGATCGACCGGGCGGCCGAAGGTGACTGTTAGAGACTGCGGCGTGGTGGCTCCGGTTGGCGGGGCCCAGCCATTGGTCGGGGTGGTGTCGCCGACGCGCTCGGGTCCGGCGGGGAGGCGCTGCCGGCGCCCCTCCTCGCCCGGTGGGCGGCGCCGGGGCGTCGGCTGTTCAACACCTACGGGCCGACGGAAGCGACCGTGGTCGCGACCGTGGCCGAACTGAAGGCCGGCGACGCGGTCACGATCGGCGTCCCGATCCCGAACTACACCGCCTATATCGTGGACGAGACGGGCCGCCTCTGCCCGCCCGGCCGCCAGGGCGAGCTCCTCATCGGCGGCCCGGGCGTGGCCCAGGGCTACCTTCAGCGGCCGGAGCTGACCGCGGAGAAGTTCATCGCGAACCCGTTCCGGTCCGATGGCCGGGACCCGGTGCTCTACCGTTCGGGCGATGCCGTCAGCCTGACGGGATCGGGCGAGATCGCCTTTCACGGCCGCATCGACGACCAGGTGAAGATCCGGGGCTTCCGGGTGGAGCTGGGCGAGATCGAGGCTCGCCTGTCCCATCTCGCGGGCGTGGGCCAGGCGGCCGTGGTCCTTCGGCAGGACGAGGGAATGGACCGGCTGGTCGCCTTCCTGGTCCCCGGGCAAGGAGGCCCGCCGGAAGCCGGGGCGCTTCGGACCGAACTCCGCAGGACGGTGCCGGCCTACATGGTGCCGGACCATTTCGCGATCGTCGACGCGCTGCCCAGGCTCTCGTCCGGCAAGGTCGACCGCAAGGCCCTCCGGGCCGTGCCGGTCGTCTACGGCGAGGCCCCCGGCGAGCAGGAGGAGCCCGGGAACGAGACGGAGGCCGCCCTCCTGGTGGCGGCCAAGCGCGCCCTCGGGAACCGGCCGATCGGCTTCGGGGCGGATTTCTTCTCCGACCTCGGCGGGCATTCGCTCCTCGCCGCCCGCTTCGTGTCGGCCGTCCGCGAGGCCCCGGCGCTCGCCTCCATGACCCTCCAGGACGTCTATGCGGGCCGCACCCTCCGGGCGATGGCGGACGAGCTCATCCGCCGCACCGGCGGCGCCGGTTCGGGAGCCGTCGCGCAGGACCTCTCCTTCGCGCCTCCGCCGCTGTCGCGCCGAATCCTGTGCGGCCTCGCCCAGGCTGTCGCGCTGCCCTTCGTCATCGCCCTCGCGACGCTGCAATGGCTCGGCATCTTCGTCACCTACCTCGTTCTGACGGGCGAGGGCCTCGACCTCCTGTCCGAGATCGTGGTGATCCTCGGCATCTACATCACGATCAACATCGCGACGGCCGCCTTCGCCATCGCGGCGAAATGGCTGATCATCGGCCGCACCAGGGCCGGCCGTCATCCGCTCTGGGGCCAGTACTATTTTCGCTGGTGGCTCGTGCGGCGTCTCCTGACGCTGGTGCACGTGAAATGGCTGCAAGGATCGCCCGCCATGGCGATCTACCTCCGGCTGATCGGGGCCCGCATCGGCCGCGACGCCGTGATCGCCGATCCCGATTTCGGCGCGGCCGACCTCATCACGATCGGGGCCGGAGCGACGGTCGGGACGAAGGTCGAGCTCGCCAATGCCGAGATCGTCGGCAACGAACTCGTCATCGGCCGGATCAGCGTCGGCCGCAACGCGGTGATCGGGACCTCGTCGGTGATCGGCCCGGACGTGTCCATCGGCGACGACAGCGAGGTCGCCGACCTCACGACCGTTCCCGAGGGCACCCGCATCGGCCCGGCCGAGAGCTGGGACGGGTCGCCCGGGCGGCGGGTGGGGAGCGTGGACCTCGGCTCGCTTCCGGAGCCGCCGGCCGCGAGCCGCCGCCGCCGGGTCGTGCTGGGGACGCTGTACGGCCTCATGCTGGCCCTCATGCCGGCCGTGAGCCTCCTGCCGATCTTCCCGGCCTTCTGGCTCTTCGACCAGATCGACGATTGGCTCGCCGACAATATCGGCGTGCCTTACTACTGGTATCTGCCCCTCATCACCTGGCCGACCGCGCTCGCCATGACGGCCGTGACGGTGCTCCTGATCGCGGCCATCCGATGGATCGTCCTGCCGCGCGTCGCGTCCGGCACCTATTCGATCTATTCCGGCTTCTACATGCGCAAATGGATCGTGGCGCTCGGCACGGAGGTGACGCTCGAGACGCTCTCCTCCCTCTTCGCCACCATCTTCATGCGGGCATGGTACCGGCTGATGGGCGCCGGGATCGGCAAGGGCGCCGAGATCTCGACCAACCTCTCCGGCCGCTACGACATCGTCCGCATCGGTTCCGGGAACTTCATCGCCGACGAGGTCGTGTTCGGCGACGAGGACGTGCGCCGCGGCTGGATGCGGCTCGAGCCGGTCGAGACGGGGGCGCGCGTGTTCGTCGGCAACGACGCCGTCGTGCCGCCGGGCGCGGTCCTCCCGGACGATTCCCTGATCGGCATCAAATCGAAGCCGCCCGCGAACGACCGCATCTCCGCGGGAGAGACCTGGTTCGGCTCCCCTCCGATCAAGCTCCCGACCCGGCAGAAGGTCGATCTGGGCGCCGTCTGGACCTTCGAGCCGAGCCTCGCCCGGAAGCTCGGCCGGATCGTCTTCGAGGCGCTGCACACCTCCTTCCCGGCCATGCTGTTCATCACCTTCGGCATCGTGACCGTGGATTTCTTCCTCTACCCGCCCGTGCTGAGAGGAGATTGGGGGATCCTCGCCCTCAATTTCGTCGTCGCGAGCGTGCTGATCGCGGCCGCCCAGACCGCCGTGGTGATCATCGTCAAGTGGCTGCTGATGGGGCGCTACGAACCGCTCATGAAACCGATGTGGTCCTGGTGGGCCATGAAGACGGAGGCCGTGGCCGTCATGTATTGGGGGCTCGCCGGCAAGGTGCTCCTGGACCACCTCACCGGCACCCCGTTCCTGCCCTGGGTGCTGCGGCTGTTCGGCGCCCGCATGGGCAAGGGCATCTGCATGCACACGACGGACATTACGGAGTTCGACTGCGTCACCGTCGGCGATTTCTGCACGATCAACGCCGCCTCGGCCCTCCAGACGCATCTCTACGAGGACCGCGTCATGAAGGTCGGCCGCGTCGAGCTCGGGGCGGGCGTGAGCGTCGGCTCGAACGCCACCGTCCTCTACGATTCGAAGGTCGGCGACTTTGCCAGGCTCCGCCCGCTCACCGTGATCATGAAGGGTGAGTCGATCCCGGCGCACTCGGAATGGGAGGGCAGCCCGGCGGTTCCCGTGGTGCACGGGCCGTCGCCTCCGCGCGGCCGGTGACGCCGCACCGCCGCTCGCCCAGGCGCCGGCAGGTATGGGCGATCCGCCGATCAGCACGCCGTGCGGAGGTTTCTTAAGCAAGACTCCGTTCAATACGCCGCGAGGCTTTGATCGAAGGCTTCGGGGAGTTCCATGGCTCATCGCGCGGCAGCTGACGCGGACGCCAAGCCATCAGCGCGCGTCCTGGGAGACCCGGCCGGAGACACCGTCGTCGTCCAGACCCTGAAGCACGTCCTCGGACTGTTGCGGGCACCGTCGCGGGGCCGGTCGCCGGACCCGTCCGGCGACGGCGGCAGCGAGGCGCACGCCGCCATGCTCGAGGCGACGCTGGACAACATGGACCAGGGCCTCATCATGGTCGACGCGGCCGGCTTCATCAAAGTCTGCAACCACCGCGCCATCGAGCTTCTCGACCTGCCCGCCGATCTGATGGCCACGTATCCCCGCTTCTCCGACGTCGTGCGCGTCCAGAACGAGAGGGGCGATTTCCGCAAGGCGGACGACCGGATGCGCCGCTGGTTCGAGACGGCCAATATCGAGCTGACGCAGCACGCCTACGAGCGCGAGACGCCGGGCGGCAGGGTACTCGAGGTCCGCTCCACCCAGGCGCCCGACGGCGGCATGGTGCGGACCTACACCGACATCACCGAGAGGCGCAGGGCCGAGGCCGCGCGGCTGCTCGCCGAGACGGATTACCGCTCCCTCTTCGAGAACGCCGAACTCGGGATCTACCGCTCGACGATGGACGGCGTCCTCCTGCGTGCGAATCCGGCGCTCGCCCGCCTCAACGGCTTCGATTCGGAGGCCGAGATGCTGGCCGCCACGAGCGACGTGAGGTCGTGGTACGTCGATCCGACGCGACGGGACGCGTTCATGTCGGAGCTCCGGTCGAAGGGCCGCGTCACCGATTTCCTGTCGGAGGTGATACGCGGCTCGCACCTCGAACGGGCCTGGGTGTCCGAGACCGCCTGGATCGTCACGGGTCCGGACGGGACGGACTCGCTCGAGGGAACGGTGGTCGATGCCACGGAGCGCAAGTCGGCGGAGGCGAAGATCGAGTATCTCGCCCAGCACGATCCGCTGACCGGCCTGCCGAACCGGACGCTCTTCCACGAGAGGCTCGAGGCCGACCTGCGGGAGGCGCGCCGGACGGGCCGCCCCATCGCCATACTCTGCCTCGACCTCGACCGCTTCAAGACGGTCAACGATTCGCTCGGGCACATGGCCGGCGACACGGTGCTCGAGATCGTGTCGCAGCGCCTGTCCCGCATCATGGCCCCATCGGACCTGGCGGCACGGCTGGGCGGCGACGAGTTCGTGGTGATCTGCAACGGGGCGAGGGATCGCAGCGGCGTCGCGGAGCTCGCCGGCCGGATCATCCAATCGGTCGGGCAGCCGATGCCGGTTGCCGGCCGCCACCTCACGGTCGGCGCGAGCATCGGGATCGCCCACGGGCCGGCGGACAGCCTGGATGCCGGGCAGCTCCTGAAATCCGCCGACCTCGCGCTCTACCGCGCCAAGACGGGAGGCCGGAGCGCCTTCCGCTTCTACGAGCCGGACATGGACGTCGCGGCCGAGGAGCGCCACAACCTCGAACTCGATCTTCGCGGAGCCCTCGCCCGGAACGAATTCGAGGTCCATTACCAGCCCCAGGTGAATCTCGGCACGGGGGAGATCACGGGTCTCGAGGCCCTCGTGCGGTGGCGTCACCCCGTGCGGGGCCTCGTCTCGCCGGCCGAGTTCATCCAGGTGGCTGAGGAGACGGGCTTCATCGTCCCGCTCGGCGCCTGGGTGCTTCGGCAGGCCTGCCTCGATGCGACGTCCTGGCCCGAACGGTTCCGGGTGGCGGTCAACATCTCTCCCATCCAGTTCCGCTTCTCGGACGTCGCGGCCGATGCCCTGGACGCGATCAAGGCCGCCGGGCTCAGCCCGGAGCGGCTGGAGCTCGAGATCACCGAATCCGTCCTGATGGATGACTGCCAGGCCGCATCCGCGTCCGAAGCGCTGCACCGGCTCCGGAGCCTCGGCCTCGGGATCGCGCTCGACGATTTCGGCACCGGTTTCTCGTCCCTGAACTATCTCCGCAAGTTCCCGTTCGACACGATCAAGATCGATCGGGAATTCATCCGCGACCTCCTTCTCGCGGACGGCAGCCTCGTGATCGTCCGGGCCATCATCGGCATCGGGAGAGACCTCGGGGTGACGGTGACGGCCGAGGGTGTGGAAACGCTGGACCAGCTCGACCGGCTGCGCCTCGAAGGATGTCACGAGGTCCAGGGCTACTTCCTCGGCCGGCCCATGCCGGCGGCAGGAATCGCGCCATTCGCATCGGAATGGCGCCAACGACGCTTATCCCAAGCTGCATTTCGATGCACGGAGAAATTGTCCAAACATGATTAACAAATACTTACCGTAATACTTGACAAATCGTTACGAAACGGCCATAGAGGAGCGTCGAGCGAGTGTAGTTCCTTTGACATATCCCGGTCATACGTCTGAGCTGCTGCCGGGCATCTCGGTAGAGGACCTGTTCTTGTTGAGCTCGGCGGTGGCGAGCTCGGGCGAGTTCAGTCAGGAGGTCGTCGAAGGGATCGCGGCCGTATACCGGTCCGGTTCCTATCAGGCGTGGCTCACGGACGGCCTCGCGGAGGCAAGACCCTTCGTGCTGGCGGAGGAAGCCGGCCGGGACGTCCTGGCGCGGGCGGGCTTAGCCCGGGACGGAACCCTCCGGGTCAAGATCAACGGGCTCGACGGGCGCATCTTCGTCACCGACGGGATCTGGGTCGACCGGCGGGTGCGGGTGTTCCCGTTCCCCGACGAGAGCTCGGCGCTGTTGCGCCACGTACGCCGTCGCGGCCTCGACCATTGGGCGGAGACGGTCGCCGACCTCGCGACGGGCTCGGGCCACAACGCGGTCGCTGTCGGCGGCCACGCCCCGTGCTTCGCCTTCGACGTGAGCCCGCGCGCGCTGGCATTCGCGAACCTGAACCGGGCGCTCAGCGGCCTCTCCGGGCGGCGGTTCCTGGCCGCGCTGAACGACATCCGGGACGGCGTGCCGTCCGCGGTCGCGGCGGGGCGCGGCAACATCCTCCTCCTCGCCAACATGCCGTTCGGCCCTTCGCCCTCTCCCGGATTGCTGCCGGCCACCTCCGACGGCGGCGAGAGCGGCGTGGACCTTCAGGTCGCCACCATGAACGCGATCCGGAGCTTCGTGGGCCGGCCCGGGGGCAGCCCGCCCCCCCCCCCCGGCCCACGCGGCCGGACCCCCGGGGGGGG
>CALMTJ010000043.1:0-4198 GCA_937872715.1 uncultured Methylobacteriaceae bacterium | reverse complement strand
GCGCTGGGTGGCCGGCCCGGCGCCCGGCGGCCCCGCCCACGCGTCCCTGCTCGGCCTGACCCTCGGGGATGCCTCGGCCGAGCGCTGGGAGATTGTGGAGGCGGCGATCCGCATCTTCGGCCCCGAGCGCGTCGGATGGACGCTCCTCGCCGACGAGAAGCTGATTCGCGTGAGCGGACGCCGCGAGCAGGACAATCCCGCGCCGGCCTCCGTGGCGCTGCCGAGGATCGCCGAGTGCCGGCTCTACGTCGCGGATGCGGAGCGGGACGCGGCCGTCGCCGGATACCGGGCGCTCGCGTCCCGAATGGCGGCGAAAGGCTCGCCCGACATCGCCTACGGCGTCGTCGACATTACCATCAACCGGGGAGGATAGCGGTGAACCTCATCTCCATTCGGGACCTGGAGGAGCCCGACCTGCTGAAGCTCACGGAGGGCACGATCCCCGGCCAGCCCGCCCTGCAGGACGTGCAGCCGATCGGGCTGCGGGGAACCCTCGCCCTCCTCTTCCAGCAGCCGAGCCTGCGGACGATGTCGAGCTTCGCGAGCGCCGGGACGAGGATCGGCCTCGCGCCGATCACGATCACGACCGGAGGCAACAAGTTCCGCGACCTCGTCGAGTTCGAGGACGAGATCCACCAGCTCTCCCTCATCTCCCAATGCGTGGTCGTGAGGTCGGCCGTCGCGCTCCGCCCCGAGGACCATCGGCTCAGTCCGGTCCCGGTCATCAATGCAGGGGACGGGAGCAACGAGCATCCGACCCAGACCCTCGTCGACCTGACCGTCATGCGGAGCTTCGGCCTGGACGGCCGCACCGTCGCCATCATGGGCAACCTCCGCGATCACCGGACGGCGCATTCGCTCACGGTGGCGCTGGAGCGGCTGGGAGTGAAGGTGCGGCTCGTCTCGCCGGAAGAGCTCGCCATGGGACAACCCTATCGCGGCGAGGCCGCCGAAGTCGTCCACGCGGAAACGGAGCGGGACCGGGACGCGGCCCTCGCCGACGCCGATTTCGTCTACCTGCTCCCCGTCCTGTCGCTGGAGGCGAGCGAGCGGCTCCTCCAGGATCTCTACCGCATCGACCTGCCGATGGCCGAGCGCGTCCTGAAGCCGACCGCCAAGATCCTGCATCCGTTCGCCCGTTTCGGAGAACTGGACAAGAGCGTCGACTACACGCGCTACGACGCCTACCACCTGCAGACGAGCCTCGGCGCGCCGGTGCGCGAGCGGCTCCTGCGGCACCTGCTGGATCTCGGCGCGGCCCGCGTTCCCGTCCCGCTCAGGACCGCGCCCGGCGCCGGCCTGCAGAGATTGGCCGGCTGACATCCGGGACGGCAGGGATGAGTGGGCCGGCCGAATGAGTCCCGCCCCGGCGGGCCGCGACGGGCTCGCCGCTCACGAGGCCGCGATCGCCCGCGACCTGTCGCTCCTCAACCTGCCGGCCGCCAACTGGCCCGCCAGCGTGTCCGGCCCGGACGGCGCTCCGGCGCTCGACGTGCTCGTTGTCGGGGCGGGCATGCTCGGCATCGCGGCCGCGGCCGCGCTGAGCTTCAAGGGGATCCGCAATCTCCAGGTGCTCGACCGCGCTCCCTTCGGCCGGGAGGGTCCCTGGGTCACGTTCGCCCGCATGGAGACGCTGCGCTCGCCGAAGCACCTGACCGGTCCGGCGGCCGGGATCCCGTCCCTGACCTTCCGGGCCTGGTACGAGGCGCAGCACGGCAGGGCGGGATGGGAGGCGCTCGGGAAGATCCCGAACTCGGTCTGGCAGGATTACCTGACCTGGCTCCGCCGCGCTCTGGCGCTCCCGGTCCGGAACGGCGTCGGTGTGGATCGCGTGACGCCCGCCGGCGATCTCCTGGCCGTGCAGATCTCAGGCGCGGAGCCGGCCACGATCCATGCCCGCCACGTCGTGTTCGCGACGGGCCGGGCCGGAGGAGGGGGTGCCAACATCCCGGCCGTCGTGGACCCTGGCCTGTGGCCGGATCTCGCCGCCCATACGTCTGCCGACATCGATTTCGGCCGGCTGAAGGGGCGGGAGGTCGCCGTGCTCGGCGGCGGCGCCTCCGCCTGGGACAATGCCGCGACCGCGCTCGAGGCGGGCGCCGCCCGCGTCGACATGTTCGTCCGCCGGCATGCGCTTCCGCAGGTCAACAAGGGGCGAGGCTCCGCCTATCCCGGATTCTTCCTGGGCTGGGAGGCGCTCGGCGACGCGGAGCGCTGGGCGCTCATGGTGTACCTGGAGGACGCACAGGCCCCGCCGCCGCACGAGACCGTCCACCGCACGATCCGTCACGACGATTTCGGCATTCATTTCGGCTCGCCGATCACCGGAGCGCGCCGAGACGGGACGCGCGTGCGGCTCGCGACCCCCGACGGCTCCGTGCGCCATGCCGATTTTCTCATCGTCGGGACGGGGTTCCGGGTGGACCTCGCCTCCGTTCCCGAACTCGCGGAGGTCGCGGAGGGCGCCGCTACCTGGGGCGACCGTTACCGTCCGCCCGCCCACCTGATCCGCCCGGACCTCTCGCTCTACCCCTATCTCGGCTCCGCCTTCGAGCTCCTTCCGAAGGATCCCGCTTCCCCAGGCGAGCCGCTATCGCGCATCCACCTGTTCAACTACGCCGCGCATGCGAGCCATCGGCAGCTCTCGGGCGACGTGCCGGGCGTGGATGTCGGCGCGGAGAAGCTCTCCGTCGGCATCGGGAGAGCGCTGTTCCGGGAGGACATCGCGCATCACCGCCGCCTCATCGAGGATTTCGCCGAGCCGGAGCTCGAATCGACGCCGTTCTTCACCCTCGAGCGCTGATCCCGTTCGGGCGATCCGTCGAACCGGCCGGCGGGCGCCGCGTTGCTCACCCACGGGCGGACGGGAGGAGTCGTCATGGGCGAGGCTAAGGTCGGCTGTCTGTTCGGCGAAGCCCGCAAGCGGCTCGGGTTCTCGGCCCAGGCCTGGCGCCTCTTCCTCCTCGATTGGGGAGGCGTGGAGAGCGAGGCGGAGTTCGCCTCCGACGCGGAATGCGACCGGCGTGCGGCCCGGCGCGTCGCCGACCGTCTCTACGTCGGCGGGTATCGCGACGCCGCGATGAGCCTGGTCGGTGCCGATTACATCGCGATGATCTTCAGGCTGCGGAGCGAGTGCGGGCTTGATTACCGCGAGTTCTCGGCCGTGGCGGCGAGCGCCGGCCACCCTGCCGGCTGGCCGATCCTGTCCCTGTCCGGAGCGACCTTCCAGGGTCTCGTCCGCTATTTCCGGGCCCGGGGGAAGTCAGCGCCCGAGCTCGGCCGCTCGTACATGACCCCCGACCGCCTCCTGTACCTGGACGAACTGCGCTCCGCCTGGAAGGTCAGGCCGGACAGGATGCCGGCGATCCTGCGCGATCACGGGGGCGGCGTCTTCCGGCCGGAGGATCTCGACGAGGCGGGGCTCGACCGCATGGAGGTGTTCTTCGAGGCGAAGGCCGGCAAGGCGGCGGCGCGCGCGCCGCGATCCGGAGGGCAGCTCGATGCCGATCCCATCCGGCGCTTCTGGCCGGACTGGCGGCGCGTGGGGGCCTGACGCCGCCAGGCCGGAGGGCTCCGGCGGGGCTTGCGCCGCGGCCCGGGATGGCGCACCTCCCCGCCACATCCCGAGGGAGCCCGATGAGCGACGTCAATCCGCGCAAGCCCGACCATTCCGTCGATCCGCTCTTCGTCGAGCGCTGGTCTCCCCGGGCCTTCACGGGCGAGGAGATCCCGGTCGAGACGCTGATGTCCATGTTCGAGGCCGCCCGTTGGGCGCCATCCTCCTACAATTCCCAGCCGGCGCGCTTCATCTACGGCCGCAAGGGAACGCCGGCCTTCGACAAGCTGCTCGGATTGCTGACGGGCGCCAATCCCGGCTGGGCGAGCGACGCTTCCGCCCTCGTCTTCATCGCGTCGTCCAAGACCATGACCGTGCCGAACAAGGAGGGGCCGGTGCCCTCCCGGACCCATTCCTTCGACGCGGGCGCCGCCTGGATGTCCTTCGCGCTCCAGGCGCATATCCTGGGCTGGTACACGCACGGCATGGTCGGTCTCGACTTCGACCGCGCGGTGACCGAGCTCGGCATCCCGGACGGGTTCCACCTCGAATCCGCTGTCGCGGTCGGCAAGCGCGGCGACCGCGCCAAGCTGCCGGAGGCCCTGCAGCTGCGCGAATCGCCGAACAGCCGCAACCCCGTTC
>CALMTJ010000042.1 GCA_937872715.1 uncultured Methylobacteriaceae bacterium | reverse complement strand
ATGACGCGGTGACCCAGGAGCGCAACGACGCCGAGTCGACCGACCGGCCGGGTCCGCGGGATCACGGCGTCGACCGGCGCAGGTTCCTGCGCCTCGGCGGGTTGACCGTGGCGTTGGCCGCGGTCGTGGCCGCGTGCCGGCGCTGCTCGCTCTACGCCACCGCCGCCAATCCCGTGCCGGGCGCGGGCGCCCGTGAGGCCGAGTTCATGTTCGTTGGCGTGGCGCCTGGGGCGGGGGGGGGGCTCGCACCTGGTGGGGCGCGGCGCGCGCGGCCGAGAGCTGGCGCGCCTCCTCGGCGACCCGGTAGGAGAAGAGGCCGGTGAAGGCGAGCGCGAGGAGGAGCGCCGTCCAGATCCCGGCGACGTAGAGGCCCGGCATCTCGAACCGGGCCGGCGGCTCCCAGGGCAGCGGCAGATGCGCGAAGGCGAGCCCGGTCGCGCAGGCGGCCGCGAGACCGCCGAGGCCGAGGGTCCGGACGGGCGGCAGGGCCGTCGCCGAGATCAGGACGGGAGCCAGGAACAGGATCGTAAACGGGTTCTGGAGCCCGCCCGTCAGGAACAGGAGGGCGGCGAGCTGGAGGATGTCGAAGGCGAGGAGAGCCGTCGCCACGCCGTCGCCCAGCCTGTGGCTCGCGGGATACCGGATGCGGAGCCAGAGGTTCACCAGGGCCGCCGCCCCGATCACCGCCAGGCACTTGCCGAAAGGCAGCTCGTAGCCGAGCGGCATGTTCACCACGGCGACGGCCGCGCTCTGCCCGGTGATCGCGAGCCAGCGCCGCCGCACGAGCGAGCCGGACCACCGTGTCGAGCTTAAGCCGGCGGGCATCCGGGCTGAACAGCCGGTTCGTGAGCTCGATCATGCCTATCCCGTCGCCGGCCCCATCGCCCCGATCCCGTCCTGCCGCCAATGAACTCGGCAGGCGAACGTTGCGTGCATGTCACAGGATTAGGCGCGGCCGCCCTGTTCACCTCCGCGCAAGCCGGTCACAGTACCGTCGGAACGTTGCCTGGCGAGGCAAGTTGCCGTTTTCGTCGGCAGGCATCTGACGACGGGTCGAAGGAGCGTGCATGGACCTCGCGTATTACTGGTACGACGCCGCTCACGCGATGCTGGCCCCCGCCCGGATCGCGTCCGACCTCACCCGGCTGGCCCTCGGCTCCTCCAATCCCCTGTCGCAGACGCCGGCCGGCCGCACGATGTCGGCCGCCTGCGAGCTGTTCGAGCGGACGACGCGCCGCTACGCCAAGCCCGCCTTCGGCCTCGCCTCGACGAACGTCGACGGCCAGCGCGTGCCGGTGACCGAGCGGATCGTCTGGCAGAAGGCGTTCTGCCGGGTGATCGCGTTCGAACGCGGCGCGACGGCGCGGAACCGGCCCCAGCCGAAGCTCCTCATCGTGGCGCCGATGTCCGGCCATTACGCGACCCTGCTGCGGGGCACGGTCGAGGGCTTCCTGCCGACCCACGAGGTAATGATCACCGATTGGGCGGATGCCAGCATGGTGCCGCTGGTCGCCGGCTCCTTCGACCTCGACGACTACATCGACTACGTGAAGGCGATGTGCCGGGACCTCGGGCCGGACCTCCACATCCTGGCCGTCTGCCAGCCTTCCGTGCCCGTCATCGCCGCCGTGGCGCGGCTCGAGGCCGAGAACGACCCGGCGGTCCCGCTCTCCATCACCATGATGGGCGGCCCCGTCGATACGCGCCGGTCTCCCACGGCTGTGAACCAATTGGCCGAGGAGCGCGGCGTCGAGTGGTTCCGGCGCAACTGCATCCACACGGTGCCGATCACCCATCCGGGCGCTTTCCGAGAGGTCTATCCGGGTTTCCTCCAGCTCTCCGGCTTCATGGCGATGAACCTCGACCGCCACGTCACGGCCCATCGCGACATGTTCAACCACCTCGTGCGCGGTGACGGCGACCTCGCCGAGAAGCACCGCGAGTTCTACGACGAGTACATGGCCGTCATGGACCTGACGGCCGAGTTCTACCTTCAGACCGTCGACAAGGTTTTCGTGAATCACGAGCTGCCGAAGGGCGAGATGCGCCATCGCGGCGAGCCGGTCGACCTCGTCGCGATCCGGCGCTGCGCCATCATGGCGGTGGAAGGCGAGAAGGACGACATCTCGGGCGTCGGCCAGACGCTGGCCTCGCTCGAGCTGACGCCGAACCTGTCGAGCGACAAGAAGGTGTACCACCTCCAGAAGGGCGTCGGCCATTACGGGGTCTTCAACGGCTCGCGCTTCCGTTCGGAGATCGCGCCCCGCATCGCCGATTTCATCTCGAACAACGCCCGGAGGGCGGAGCCCGCCCGCAAGGCCCGCGAGGCTGCCCCCGAACCCGCGCCGGAAGCGGTGGGCTGAGCGCCGCGTCCGGCTGACAGCCGGCCTGCGTCAGGGCAGGATGGGCAGGTGCCCCTCCTGCTTCGCCGGCTTCCCGAGCGCGACGAGATCACGATCCTCCATGAGGGCCGGCCCTACGCGGTCGCGCTGAGGAGGAGAGCCGGCGCGACGCGGCTGACGCTCCGGGTGTCGAGCGCGACCGGCGCGGTGGTGCTGACCGTGCCGCCGCATGTCGGCCGCCTCGCCGCGTCCGCCTTCGCCGACCGGCATGGCGGCTGGATCGTCGCCCGGCTGGCCCGGATCCCGGACCGGATCACGATCGCGCTCGGCACGACCGTGCCGCTCCGCGGCGTTCCGCACGTCGTCGCGGCCGGGACGATCACCCGAGGCGGGGCGAAGGCCGTACCGGACGAGGGCTGCACGCCCGTCATCCTGGTCGGCGGCGGCCCGGAGATCGCGGGCGGGCGCGTGCGGCGTTTCCTCGCCGGGGAGGCGCAGGCCGACCTCCTAGAGGCCGTCGCCCGCCACACGGCCGCGCTCGGCGTGCCGGCGCGCCGCATCGCCGTTCGGGACACGAGGAGCCGCTGGGGATCGTGCTCCTCCTCGGGGGCGCTCAGCTTCTCCTGGCGTCTCGTGATGGCGCCGCCCTTCGTGCTGGACTACCTCGCCGCCCACGAGGTGGCGCATCTCAAGGAGCTGAACCACTCGGCCCGCTTCTGGCGCCTGACGCGCGCGCTCTGCCCGGCGACGGACGAGGCGGAGACCTGGTTGAAACGGCACGGCCGCGAGCTGCACCGCTACGCGTGAGCTGGTCCGCATATGCGGGACCTTGGCCTTGGATCGGCCATACGTGGCGGACTTTCTCTGCAACGACGCACGGCTGATCGTCGTACTCGACGGCCCGCCGCACGCTGATCCTGCCCAGCAGGCCCGCGATGCGCGCTGCACCGCCTGGCTCGCGTCGCAAGGCTTTCGCGTGCTGCGTTTCCCGAACGACCCGCTCCTCGACGCGGTCCGGCGTGCGGTGGACCCCTCATCCGACATCCGCTGACGCGGAGGCCACCTTCTCCCGCAAGGGGAGAAGGACAGCGCACCCAGGTCGGCGGACCCCCGAGATCGCGCCCGCTCACGACCCATCTCGGATGGTCGGATGGTCCGCTCGCAGGCAGGCTGATTGGCCCGGTCGACCGAGGTTGCCCGGAAGCTGCCGGTCCGCGTCGCGAGTTCCTTCCCTCCTGACGGAGGTATCCAGACGGGCTCAACCGCAGACGGCTCGTCAGACCAGAATTCGACGCTAGTCCTTCTCGGCGAGAGCTGAGCCTATAAGAGGCGGCCCAGAGAATCTTGCTCGACGCTGCATCCGATCGCCCTGCTCGTGGCTAATGCCCCCGATGCCGCACGTGCGGCAGACTGGAGAATAGCTATGCGAAAGAGCGTATTGGCCGCGGGCACGATCCTGGCCGGCGTGGCATTCGGCGCCGCATCCGCGCAGGCGGAGACGGTTGCCGCCCTGGTCGGCGACGCGATGCTCGCCCATGTCGACACGGCGGCCGGCAAGGTCGTGAAGACGGTCACGATCACGGGGATCTCCGGCACGGTGCTCGGGATCGACGTGCGTCCGGCGGACGGGATGCTGTACGCGGTCGTCTCGGACGGGAGCATGGTCACGGTCGATCCGAGCAGCGGCAAGGCGACGGCCAAGTCCAAGCTCGACACCATGCTGCCGGCCGGCGCCATGGCGACGGTCGACTTCAATCCGGTCGCGGACCGGCTGCGGATCATCGGCTCGGATGGCACGAACCTCCGGGCGAACGTCGATGACGGCAAGGTCACGAAGGACGGGCAGCTCAAGTTCGCCGAGAGCGACGCGATGAAGGGGAAGACCCCGAAGGTCGTGGCCGGCGCCTACACGAATTCGACCAAGGGCGCGAAGGAAACGGCCCTGTTCGACATCGACGCGGCGGGCGCGCTCCTAAAACAGGCGCCGCCGAACGACGGCATCCTGAACACCGTCGGCATGTTGGGCATGTCCGGCGAAGGCGTCGCGTTCGACATCCTGTCGGACGGCAAGGGTGGCAACCAGGCCTGGGCCATGGCGGGCGGCACGCTCTACAAGGTCGATCTCGCGACAGGCAAGGGCGAGGCTGCCGGCAAGATCGCGGGCCTGACCGGCCCCGTTCGCGATATCGCGATCCTGCCCGCCATGTAAGCTCGGCCGGGATGGAACCCTCGTCGCGCCGCACCGGTGCGGCGAGGGAACCAGCCACGCGGCACGTCGCCGATCCGGGCCGAGAATGGACGTCTTCGATCACGAGTCGGAACTCGCGGCCTGCGCGCGCCGCGACGCGTCCGCCCTGCGCCGGCTCTACGAGCGGGAAGCCCCGTTTCTGCTGGCGGTGGCTCTGCGGATCGTCAGGCGTCGCGACGTCGCGGCCGACGTGATCCACGACAGCTTTCTCGACATCTGGGAGCGAGCCGGCACATTCGATCGGGAGAGGGGTGCCGCTCGCGCCTGGATGGCGAGCATCGTGCGCTACCGCGCCCTGAAGCACATGCGCCGGACGGCCCGCGAGCGGGAGGTCGATCCGGATGCGCGCGCCGCGGAGGTCGACGATGCGCCTGATCCGCTTTCGGCGCTGGCGTCGAGCCAGGAAGCAGGCCGGTTGCACGCCTGCCTGGCGCAGCTCGAGCCGAAACGCCGGCGAGCGATCACTCTCGCTTATACGGATGGATATTCCCATGCGGAGATCGCGGCCCGCCTCGGCGCGCCGCTCGGCACGGTGAAGGCCTGGATCCGCCGCAGCCTCCTGGCGCTGAAGGAGTGCCTATCATGATACCGAGCGCCCCAAACGATCGCGACATCCTGGCCGGCGAGTACGTGCTCGGCCTGCTTGAGCCGGAGGTCGTCCGCGAGGTCGAGCTGGCGCTGCCGGCTGACGGGGACCTGCGCCGACGTGTTGCGTTCTGGGAGGAGCGGCTCCTGCCGCTCGCGGGCGGGCTCAGGCCGGAAACCCCCGATCCGGAGATCTGGACACGCATCGAGCGTGACCTCGCCGGCCTGAGGGCGCGGCGCGTGATCCCGTCTCCCATCCGGGAGCGCGCAATGTACCGCGTCTGGCGTAGCGCCGGCGTTTGGCAGGGCGCGACCGCGATTGCGACGGCCGCAGCGATCGTCCTCGCGCTTCTCCCAGGTGGCCTGAGGCCACGAACGGACGGCCCAACGCGGTTTTTCGCCCTCCTGCAAACTCGAGACTCCTCCGGTGCCGAAGCCGGCCCGGGATGGCTCATCCAGGTCGCGACGGACGGGACGGTTCGGTCGATCCCGCTCGCGAGCGTCGAGCCCGGCCAAGGCCGCTCGCTCCAGCTCTGGACCTTGTGGGACCAGGCGCGTGGACCGGTCTCGCTCGGCGTCCTGCCGCCAGGCGGCTCGGTGCGGCTGCCGCCCGACCGGCTGGGCGTGATCGGCTCGGGTCAGCTCTTCGAGATCACGCTGGAACCTGAATACGGCTCGCCAACGGGCCGTCCGACCGGTCGCGTCTTGTTCATAGGCCGTGCCAACGCGTCAACGACGCAGTCGTTGTAGCGCGGAGCTTGCGGCCAGCATGTCCGTGAGGAACTTGGAGTCGTGGGATCCCTGCAGGGGAACCAGCCGCGCTCCACGTCCGCTTCGGAGATGCTGTGGAGGAGGCTGAAACGGCCCGAACGGGCACGAAGCCGAACGTCCGCTTCCCGGCGGCACCTCAACTTCGGCTCTCCATGGCAAGCGGACCATCACGCCTACAGCTTCAGCGTCCCGCCGACATCGCGTCGGCGATGAAGCGCTCGATCGCGTCGCGGCCGACGATCCCGTGGGGACGGGCGCGCGACGGCATGGCGCGGCGATAATGGGCCGGCCGGCCGGCCCAGATGGCGAGGAGGCGGCCGAGCTCCGCCAGCGGGTCCGGATGGTCGTCCACCCGGATGTCCACGAGCGGGTATTCCTCCGCGTCGTGGATCAGGAGGGCAGCGGATTGCCGGCCGCGCTTGTCGCCGCCCGCCGCCTCGCCGGCCCGGAGCGCGCGGAGAAGACGCTCGTGCAGCGCCGCCCCGGCGGATTCCTCGAAGGCGGACGCGGTGTCGGCCACCACCGCCGGCCCGGCCAGCATGTTGCCGGCGACGGAGAACCCGTCCCGAACGGCGTGTCCACACCATGGCACGCACCCGGCGCCCGTATGGGCGGCGAGCCGGCCGTGACCGTCCAGGGCGTGGACCTGCCGGTCGTCGCGTCCCTCGTCGGCCTCCGTCAAGGCCCGCACGACAGCGTCCGCCGGGCGTCCTTCGGCCAGGAGGTCGAGCCCGCGCGGGCCGTAGAACGGGTTCACGAAGGCCTGCGTCGCGACGGCGCCGACGCCCGTCCGGATGAACGGCACGCGCGAGCCGACCGCGAAGGCGCAGGTCGACACCGCGATGCCGACCCGGCCAGTCGCGCCGTCGCGGGCAA
>CALMTJ010000041.1 GCA_937872715.1 uncultured Methylobacteriaceae bacterium | reverse complement strand
TTCTTCAGGAGGGCGCGGGCGATCGAGAGCCGCTGGCGCTCGCCGCCGGAGAGCGAGCGGCCGCGCTCGCCGATGACCGAATCGAGCCCCTCGGCCTGCCGGCTGATGAACTCCGTCGCCTGGGCGCGTTCCAGCGCCTCCCGCATCTCCTCGTCCGTCGCGTCCGGCCGGCCGACCAGGAGGTTCTCCCGGATGGAGCGGGCGAAGAGCATCGGCTCCTGGAAGACGACGCCGATGTTCCGGCGGAGGGAGGACAGGCAGATGTCCCGGATATCCGACCCGTCGATGCGGATCGCGCCCGATTGCGGGTCGAAGGCGCGGTGCAGGAGGCCGAGCGTCGTCGACTTGCCCGAGCCCGTCGAGCCGACGAGCGCGATGTTCTGCCCGGGCTCGACCGTGAACGACACGTCCACGATCGCCGGGCGCTTTCCGTCATAGGAGAACGACACGTCGTGGAACTCGACCCGACCGTCGAAGCGCTCGATGTTCTGCGAGTGCGGCCTGTCGTGGACAGTCGGCGCCGTGTCCAGGATCTCGAAGAACTCGCGCATCTTCGGCGCCTGCATGAAGAGCTGGTTCACGAAGGCGACCACCTGTTCGAGCCGTCCGATCAGCATGGTGGCGATCGACATGAACATGACGACGTCGCCGACCGTGGCCCTGCCGGTCAGGTTCAGCCAGGTGCCGAGGAGGAAGATGGACGTGACGGTGAGCGTCGCCGAGGCGCGCGTCGCGATGGAGGCCAGCGCCCACCAGGACAGGACGGGCGTCTGAGCGGCCAGGAGCTGTCCGATGGTCGTGCGGAGCTCGCCCGTCTCGGCCTTGGCGCGGGTGAAGGACTGGATGACCGGCACGTTGCCCAGCGCGTCCGAGGCCTGCTCGGCCAGGCGCGAATGGTAGCGCTCGACCGAGCCCTGGAGCGTCTCGGTCTTGCGGAGCACGAGCGCGGTCAGGATCGTGAACAGGATCACGAGCACGACGAGGAGAAGGCCCAACCTCCAGTTCAGGAACAGGGTCAGCGGCAGCAGCACGCCGAGCGACACGATGGCCGAGAAATGGTCCCGGAAGAAGCCGAGCCACAGCCACGCCATGCCGTTCGAGCCTTCCAGCATGACCTTGAGGACGCGGCCCGAATGGGTGGAGGTGTGGAAGGCGAGCGGCAGCTCCAGCACGTGCTCGAAATAGTTCGCCATGGTGGCGAGGCGGCGGCGATGCGAGAGCTTGTCCGCGTGCAGCGCCACCGTCACGCCGGCCCCGATCGTGAACAATCCGAAGCCGATCCAGGCGGCGATCATGGGCAGGAGGGCGGAGAATGTCACCGGCCCGGCGGCCGCCGCGCCGCCGCCCGTGAGCCGGTCGATGATCCGGCCGAACAGGACGGGCTCGGCGAAGGCCGCGATCGCGAGGCCGATATTGGCCAGCGCCAGGACGGCGCCGATCCGCAGATCGGAGCCGAGCTGCCCGAGAACGCGGATGTACAGGCGGATCAGCCACATACGCGAAGGCTCCTCCGATGGCCCGTCACCGGGCGCGTCCGTCCGTTCCCGACCAACGGCGTTCCGCGGAAGACGTTGCAACGCTCCGGCCAAGTTTCCTTCCGTCCCGCCGGACGGTGTTTCTCGGCCGGGCTCACCCAAATGGGTGATGTGGCGAAGGCGCGACACTCCTAGAAGGCGGCGGGGCTCGCGCCGCCTTACCCGGCACACCGTCAGCCGGGCGAGGCCGGCGCGGGACCTCGTCGACCGAAGGGCACCGGATCCCCGTGCCGCGGAGGTTGGAGGAGCCGCCCGGTCACGGGCGGCTCCTTGCCGGCCGGAGCCGATCGTCCCGCCACCCATGCCTAAAAGGCTCGAGCTCGAAGCGGATGCCGGCGGCGCTTGCGTCGGGGAGCGTCCGCGCTAAGACCTGCGCCGGCGGATCGGGGACGGAACGGCGTGGCGGCACCTTCGCAGAAGGCCTTCCCGGTCTCGTGGGACCAGTTCCACCGCGACGCCCGGGCGCTCGCCTGGCGCCTCGCCTCGTCCGGTCCGTTCGGCGCGATCGTGTGCATCACCCGCGGCGGGCTCGTTCCGGCCGCCATCGTGGCGCGCGAGCTCGACATCCGGCTGATCGAGACCGTGTGCATCGCGAGCTACCACGATTACCTGAACCAGGGCGAGCTCTCTGTCCTGAAAGGCATCGCGCCGTCGGTGAAAGAGCTCGCCCCGGACGGGCAGGGCATCCTCGTCGTCGACGACCTCACCGATTCCGGCAAGACCGCGCAGGTCGTGAGGGCGATGCTGCCGAAGGCGCATTTCGCGACGGTCTACGCCAAGCCGGCGGGCCGGCCGGTGATCGACACCTTCGTGACGGAGGTCAGCCAGGACACCTGGATCTACTTTCCTTGGGACATGGGCCTCGCCTACCAGGAGCCGTTGGCGACGGGCGCGCCGGGCTGAGGTCGGCCGTGGCAGTAGGTTCCCGCCCGCTAATCCGGTAGAGCGCTCCCATGGAACGCGCCCGCATCTCTCTCCTCACCGTCTGCGGCCTCGAGGAGCTCGACGGTCACTCCGCCAGCCGGGTGACCCACGTCCTCTCCATCCTGGACCCGGACTGGCCGGACCCGGAAGGGTTCGGCAGCTGGGAGAAGCACCACAGGATGCTGCTCCGCTTCCACGACATCATCGAGCCGACGGACGGGCAGGTGCTGCCGCAGCCGGAACACGTAGCCGAGATCCTCGGCTTCGCGGACACGATCGAGGCCGATGCGGGCCAGCGCGAGGACGGGCACCTCCTCATCCATTGCCACATGGGCATCTCGCGCTCCACGGCCGCGATGACGATGCTCCTCGCCCAGTCCTACCCGGACGAGAGCGAGGATGCCGTGGTGGCGCGGCTCGAAGCCATCCGGCCGCAGGCCTGGCCGAACCTCCGCATGATCGGCTTCGCGGACGAACTTCTCTCGCGGGACGGACGGCTCACGGAGGCGGTGAGCCGCCTCCATGCCCGCCAGATGGCACGGCAGCCGAAGCTCGCCGACACGTTCCGGCGCCTCGGCCGCGCGCGCGAGGTGGACACGGCCCTCCGCTACGCCGCCTGATCCCATGCTGATCGGCGTCGATTGGGGAGGCACCAAGCTCGAAGCCATCGCGCTGACGGCCGAGGGCGAGACGCTGGATCGTCGGCGGATCGCGACTCCGCGCGACGATTACGACGGCTGCATCCGAGCGATCGCCGGTCTCGACGGCGCCATGGAGAGCGGGACGGGCCGGAGCGGCGCGCTAGGGATCGGGATCCCGGGCGCGCTCTCGCCCGCGACCG
>CALMTJ010000040.1:1590-5299 GCA_937872715.1 uncultured Methylobacteriaceae bacterium | reverse complement strand
ATCCCGAGGGCTCGGGACCCGAACAAGCGGGCGCCGTCGCCGAACAGGACGTCCAGCGCCGGCCGGCAATGGCGCAGGGGAGGCGAGTCGTCGAGCCGGATCGCGGCCCGTCCCACCCCGCCGGCGAGTCCCATATGGCGTCCTCCCGGCGCGACCAGCACCTGCCCGGGCAGGAGGGGCTGCCCGTGGACAGCCTCCCGCACGGCGAGGCCCGTCTGGGAGGCGAGGTGGTCCGCGAAGACGGCCGTGAAGGTCGGCGGCATGTGCTGGACCACGAGGACCGGAACCCGGGCGACGACGTCGCCGAGCCCCGTCAGGAGATCGGTCACGGCCTGCGGCCCGCCCGTCGAGGCGCCGATCATGACGATCTCCGCCGCCGCTCCCCGACCGGGTTGCGGGGGCGAGGGCGGATGCGCGGGCGCGGGGGCGCGGTTCCGTTCGGCCGTGAGCCCCTCCAGCTTGGCCACGAGCTCGCGGCGGAACTCGTCCGCGGCGGCGCCGTCGAGCCGGCTCGCCGGTTTCGGCAGGCAATCCACCGCCCCGAGCCTCAGGCACCGGAAGCTGAGAACGGCGCCGCGCTGCGTGAGGGTGGAGACGACGATCACCGACACCGCCGGCCGCCTCTCAAGGATGAGCGGCAGGGCCGTCACGCCGTCGAGCTCCGGCATCTCGAGATCGAGCAGGACGATGTCGGGACGCGACGCCGCCAGCAGGTCGAGGGCTTGCCGGCCGTTCGCCGCCGTGGCGCAGACGTCGTATCCCGCGGCCGCCACCCAGCGGGCGACGATGCCCCGGACGACGACCGAATCGTCGACGCCCATCCCCCGCGGCCGGCGCTCCGATGCCTTCGGGGCCTCCGCGGAGGCGGCGAGCACGGCCGGCGCCTCAGACCAGCCCGACTTCCTGGAACTTGGCCGTCATGATCCCCTTGTCGAAGGGCTTCATCACGTATTCGTCCGCGCCGGCGTGCATGGCCCGGGCGATATGCGCGACGTCGTTCTCCGTGGTGCAGAAGACCACCTTCGGCTCCTTCCCGCCCGGCATGGCGCGGAGCTCCTTCAGGAAATCGTAGCCGTCCATCACCGGCATGTTCCAGTCGAGCAGGATGGCATCCGGCATCTCGTCCCGGCAGAGCGCGGCCGCCTGCTGCCCGTCCTCCGCCTCCGTGACCCGGAGCGCGAGCCCTTCCAGGATGCGGCGCGCCACCTTCCGGATGACCGCCGAATCGTCCACCACCAGACAATGTTTCATGAGGGAGGCCTTCAGTTCGCGCGGGGGGAGGCCGGCCCCCCGGCCGGCCCGGGGAACAGGAGCGCGTCCACGTCGAGCACGACCATGAACCGGTCGTCCATCGTGCAGATCGCGGACGTGAGCTCCGCCCAGGCGGCATCGAGGTGCCTCGGCGGGGGAGCGAGATCGGCCGGGGAGGCCGTGACGATGTCGCCGACCCCGTCGACGAGGAGCCCGTAGAGGTCGGTGCCGGCCTCGATCCCGACGGCCATGCGGTCCCGATCGGCATCGGGCGGGGCCGGAAGGCCGAGCCTGCGGCGGAGATCGAGGGCCGTGACCACGCGTCCGCGCAGGTTCAGGAGGCCAGCGACGTCCGGCGGCGCCAGCGGCACGGGCGTGAGGCGCGGAACGGCGAACACGTCCCGCACGCGGCCGATCGGCAGCCCGACGAGCTGGTCCGCCACCGTGGCGGTCACCAGGACGCAGCCGGCCTCCGGTCCCTGAGGGAGCGCCTCCGGCATCAGGCCGCGTCCTTCAGGGAGGGCGGCGGCGAGGCGGCGGACAGGGCGGCCAGGAGCCCGCTCCGGTCGAACTTCGTGACGCAGGGCAGTCCGGCATCCGCGTCGGCGCGGAGGCGGGAGACCAGCGCCACGGCGGCCGTCCCGGCGAAGCGCGGCAGGGTCCGGAGCATCCCCAGGATCTCGAGGCCGCCGCTTTCCGGCGCGTCCATGTCGACCGCGACGGTGTCGGCGGGGCGCTCCCCCAGCAGCCGCAGGGCGTCCGCGCCGCCGGACGCGGTCCGGACCCGGTGGCCGCCGGCCCGGAGCACGAGCGCCAGCATGTCGCGGAAGAACGGGTTCGCGTCGACGAGCAGCACATCCCCGGCCGCGCCGGACAGGGCCTGCTCCCGCGACCACGCGCCATGCGCGCGCGGCAGGTAGTCGGAGATGTCGAGAACCTCCGCGGGCCTGCCGCGTACGAGCGACTGCCCGAGAAGGTCCGGCCGGCCCGGAACGGGCTCGACCGCACCGTCCGCGTCGGCCACGTCGACGATCTCGGCGACCGCGAGTCCCATGGACAGCGTCCCGTCCGTGAACACGATCACGGGCTGCGGCCCCGCCGACCGCATCCGCATGTCGCGATCCACGGGAACGAGCGGCAGCAGCCCGCCTCGGTAGGGGATCGTCGCCCGGCCCGCCACCCAGGAGATCGCCGCCGCATCCGCCTCCTCCAGCCGGGCCACGAGCGTGAGCGGCACCGCCTTGAGCGTGGATCCGGACCCCCGGAACACGAGAAGGCTCGGCCGCTCCTCCGCCGGGGCGACCGGCGCCTGCTCCCCGGCCGCCTTGGTCCCGGCCATGTCCAGGCTCCGGGCCAGGCCACCGGGATCCAGGATCAGGACCACGCTCCCGTCCCCCAGGATCGTGCTGCCGGAGAAGGCCTGCAGGTGGCCGAGGCGCGCGGCAAGCGGCTTCACCACGATGTCCTCCGTCTCGCCGAGGCTCGCGACCCGCAGGCCGAACCGGCCGCGGCCGACGTCGAGCACGGCGACGCAGCCGCCTTCGTCGGGATCCGGACCGACGCCCAGCGCCTCCGCGAGGTCCAGGACGGGCAGCAGGAGGCCGCGCAGGCGCAAGAGGGCGGCCCCGTTCAGCCGCTCGATGCGGCTGCCCCCGCCGGTCAGCCGGACGATCTCGACGATCGCGCCCTGCGGCAAGGCGAAACGGTGGCGGCCGGCCTCGACCACGAGGGCCGCCACGATGGCGAGCGTGAGCGGGATCCTGAGCCGGATGCGGGTGAAGGCCCCGGCGGCCGTCTCCACTTCGACCGATCCCCCGGCGGCCTCGACGTTGCTGGCCACGATGTCCATGCCGACGCCCCTGCCGGAGACGGCCGTCACGGCCTCGGCGGTCGACAATCCCGGCCGGAAGATCAGGCGCGCGGCCTCGTCGTCCGGGAGGCCGTCCGCCTCGTCCCGCGACAGGAACCCGGCCGCGACCGCCCTGTCCCGAAGCTGCGGGAGGTCGAGGCCCGTGCCGTCGTCCTCTACCGCGATCACGATGTCCGAACCCTGCTGCCCGGCCCGGACCGCGATCGTTCCGGTTTCCGGCTTGCCGGAGCGGAGGCGCACGGCCGGGGCCTCGATGCCGTGGGAGGCGCAGTTGCGGATGATCTGGGTCAGCGGGTCGCGGACGGCTTCCACGACCTGCCGGTCGACGCCGGTCGCGGCGCCGTCCAGCACGAGCTGCATCGGCTTGCCGAGGTCGCGCCCGAGATCGCGCACGAGGCGCGGCAGCTTTGCCCAGGCGCTTCCGACGGGCTGCAGGCGCGTCCGCGTGATCCCGTCCTGGAGCTCGGCCGCGATCTGCGACAGGCGCCCGAGCGGCCCCTTCAGGTTGGCGGACAGGTCCGCGTCGCGCCGGACGATGTCGGCGAGCTGGTTGCGGGTGAGCACGAGCTCCGACACCGTGGCCATGAG
>CALMTJ010000040.1:0-1580 GCA_937872715.1 uncultured Methylobacteriaceae bacterium | reverse complement strand
CCACCCTGACCGTGCCGGAGGCGCGCGGCGGCGGCGAGACCGACGGGGCGGGATCGGGGGACGGAGCCGTGCCGGCCACCTCGCGCGCGGCGCCGCCGGCCGCGCGTTCCAGCCGCTCGATCAGGTCCGCATCGTCGCCGGCCGGCTCGGCTCCGGTGAGGCCCAGCTCGTCCACGATCCGCCTGATCCGGTCGACGGTCGCCAGCACGAGCGGGATGCAGCCGGAGGTCGGGACGCCGCCGTCCCGCACGCGGCCGAGCAGCGTCTCGGCCGCGTGGGCCAGCGCCTCGAGACGCGGAAGCCCGAGGAAGCCGCAGGTGCCCTTCACGGTGTGGACGAGACGGAACACCATCCGGACGGTCTCGCCGTCGTCCGGCCGCTGCTCCAGGCGCACGAGCTGCGTGTCGACCGTGTCGAGCTGCTCGCCGGTCTCCGCCAGGAAGTCACGCAGGAGATCGTCGGTGACGATCAAGGCTCGGGCGCTCGCAGCAGGTTGAACCGCGAGAATGGACCGGAAGGAGTTTACGGCCGGTTGCGGCGGAGCGCGGCTTTCGGCCGGAGAGGGAGCGCCGCGATCAGGCCTTGTCGGCCGTGATCGCCACCGTGTCTCCCTCGAGCGTGCTGCCGATCTTCATGCCGGCGGCCCGCGCGACGAGGCCCGTGTAGAAGATCTGGATCGCGTGCGCATCCACGGTCCCGCTCTCCGGCTCGCCTCGGAGGAGGTCGACGGAATGCGCCGGGATGCGGGCGTTCAGCCCCTTTGCCAGGAGGGTGAAGATCGGCGG
This sequence comes from uncultured Methylobacteriaceae bacterium, assembly GCA_937872715.1. Classification (GTDB taxonomy): domain Bacteria; phylum Pseudomonadota; class Alphaproteobacteria; order Rhizobiales; family Beijerinckiaceae; genus Enterovirga. The sequence continues at coordinate 795 of CALMTJ010000040.1, read as the reverse complement.
CTCGCCGTCTTCCGTGGCGGTGATCGCGACCGAGATGGAGCCGCCGCGCGGGATCGCGTTGGTGGCCAGCATCACGAGGTTCAGGACGAGCTTGACCTGGTTCTTCGGCATCAGCACCCGGGGCGCCGACCAGGACAGGGTGATCTTCTCGTCGCCGAACATGCCCTTGGCGACGGTCTCCGCGTCGCCGAGATCGATGGCGGCGCCGGCCGAGCCCGCGGCCCCGAAGGCGAGACGGGCGAATTGAAGGCGGGCGGAGGCCTGGTGCGCGCTCTTGCGGATCAGGTCGAGCGCGAAGTCCCGCATCGTGGGATCGCTGTCCTCCTCCAGGACCTCGAGCCCGTTCACGATCGCGCCGACCGGGCTGATGACGTCGTGGCAGACGCGCGAGCAGAGCAGCGCGGCCAGGTCCATGGGATCGAGCTCGACCTTCGCCATCGGGTGCTCCAGGGATCGCGGCGGAAGCGGAACGAATCGGGGCCGCGAAAGCCGTCGATAGCGAGGGGCCGCCCTGTTGGAAAGCAGGCGCGCTTGCCGGGCGGGCCGCCGCGGGCGACGATATGTGGATGACGGACATCACGGGTTCCGACAGGGACGGGATCGCGCGCCGGCTGGGCTCGGTCGCGGCGGAAGCGGGACGGCTGCTCGCCGAGACGGCTGACCGGTCGGGCGGCCACCGGCTGAAGTCCGACGGCTCGCCGGCGACCGATGCCGACCTGCGCTCGGAGGAGCTGATCATCGCCCGGCTCCGCGAATCCTGGCCCGACATGCCGGTCGTGGCGGAGGAAGGGGGCG
>CALMTJ010000039.1:2667-7518 GCA_937872715.1 uncultured Methylobacteriaceae bacterium | reverse complement strand
CAGCGTGAGCGCCAGCCCGAACCACGTGAAGGCGTATTGGAGGTGGTCGTTCGGGAGGTCGACCCGGGTCTGCCCCCCTTTCGGCCAGCCGCCGGGGTTCGGCGTCGCGTCGGCATCGACGTAGAAAGGGGCCACGCGCGACAAACCTCCGGCCCGCGCCATCTCGCGGAGGTCGCGGACGAACCATTCCCCCCTCGACGGGTCGTTCGGGGGCAGGAAGGCCGTGCGCTCCTCGGGATTGCGGACGAGGCCGGTGACGGCCACCGTGCCGGGACTTTGGCCGTCCGGCCGGCGGGCGGGATCCCGGAGCGGCGTCGGCACGAAACCTCGGTTGACGATCACCGTCCCGCCATCCGCAAGGCGCAGGGGCGTGAACAGGTAATAGCCCTGGAGAGCCTGCCCGCGCCGCTCCTCGGCCAGCCCGTGCAGCGCGATCTCCCGCTCGTGAAGGAAGGTGCCGGTGAGGCGCACGCGGCGGAACTCGTCCTCCGCGGCGCGCCATCGCGGCCATTCGGCCTCCGGGACGGACGCGCCGGGCGCGCCATGCGATCGGGCCTCGATGGCGGCGAGCAGCTCCTCTTTCCAGGCCTTCCGTTCGAGCTGCCACGCCCCGAGCGTGACGAGGATGGCGAACGCCGCGAGGCTCGCGAGGCCCGGCGCCAGGAGCGAACGCCAGCGCGCGGCTCCGCTCACGGCCTGAACCGGACCTGCTCGGCCTTGTTGCGGTACTGCACGGCCACCATCAGGCCCTTGGCCGGCCTCACCAGGACCACGCTCAACAGGACCGTCAACGGCAACCACAGCAGCATGTGCACCCAGACGGGCGGCGCGTAGGTGAATTCCAGCCACATCGCCGCCGCGACCACGACGATGCCTACGATGGACATGACGAAGAAGGCCGGCCCGTCGCCCGAATCCGCGAAGGCGAAGTCGAGGCCGCACGCCTCGCAGGCGGGCCGGACGGCGAGGAAGCCCTTCAGGAGACGTCCTCGCCCGCAGCGCGGACACTTGCAGCGGAGCCCGGTCGACAGGAGGGCGGGAGGGGCGCGTTCGTAGTCCAAGGCAGCGATCCGGCAGGAAGCGGACGCGAAAAGGGCGGCCGTCTGGCCGCCCTCATATGGCATCGTGCAATGGGATGTTCAGTGGCCGGCGCTCTCGCCCGCGCCGCCCGATCCCCAGACGTAGATCGCCGCGAACAGGAACAGCCACACGACGTCGACGAAGTGCCAGTACCAGGCCGCGAATTCGAAGCCGAGATGCTGGGTCGTCGTGATCTGGTTGCGGTATGGGCGCAGCAGGCAGTGGGCGAGGATGATCGTGCCGATGATGACGTGGAACCCGTGGAACCCCGTCGCCATGAAGAAAGTGGCGCCGTAGATGTGGCCCGAGAAGCCGAAGGCCGCGTGGCTGTACTCGAACCCCTGGCAGAACGAGAACAGGATTCCGAGCCCGACCGTCAGCGCCAGCCCTTGCAGCACGCCCTTGCGGTCGCCCTCGAGCAGCGCGTGGTGCGCCCAGGTCACCGTCGTCCCCGACGTGAGAAGGATCAGCGTGTTGAGGAGCGGCAGGTGCCAGGGGTCGAAGGTCTCGATGCCCTTCGGCGGCCAGGCGCCCACGAGCTCGGACCGGGCGTATTGGACGGGGTCGGCCGGGTAGAGCGCCGCGTCGAAATAGGCCCAGAACCAGGCGACGAAGAACATCACCTCGGAGGCGATGAACATCATCATGCCGTAGCGGTGGCTGAGCTGCACGACGCGGGTGTGGTGATGGCCCGGGCCGGCCTCCCGGATGACGTCGCTCCACCAACTCGCCATCGTGTAGAGGATGCCGAGGAACCCAGCGCCGAGCACGTACGGCCCGAGATGGAGGCCGCCGATCGGCAGGCTCTTCATCGTGAGGACGAGGCCGAACATCATGACGAAGGCCGAGACCGATCCGACCAGCGGCCACGGGCTCGGATCGACCAGGTGGTAGTCGTGCTTGATCTCGGCGGTCTGAGCCATGCCGTCGGGTCTCCGTTCGCCCCGGACCGTTACGACGGTGCCGCGGGCCTTGTCACGCGTGGGGCTACAGTTTCGGCCTCGCGCCCGTGTCAACGGAGGCCAGGGGCCGGCCGTTCCGGGACGCGAAGTAGGTATAGGAGAGGGTGATGGCGGAGAGGCCGTCCAGCGTCGGGTCGTCCTTGATGGACGGGTCGATGTAGAACACGACCGGGAAGTCCATCGTCTCGCCGGGCCGGAGCGTCTGCTCGTCGAAGCAGAAGCATTTCAGCTTCACGAACACGCCGCCCGCCGGGCCGGGCTGGACGTTGAAGGTCGCGATCCCGGTCGCGGGCGCCCGACCCTCGTTACGCACGCGGAAGAAGACGGTCTGCGTCTCGCCGATCCGGGCCTGGATCTCGGCCGTCTCCGGCGTGAAGATCCAGGGCAGGCCGGCCGCGACGTTGGTGTCGAAGCGGATAGAGACGGTGCGGTCCAGCACCGCCGTCGCGGGCGCATCGCCGACGAGCGGCGTGCCGTCGTAGCCCGTCACGCGGCAGAACATGTTGTAGAGCGGCACGGACGCGTAGGCGAGGCCGACCATCGTGAAGGCGAAGGCGATGCAGGCGGCCGCCGTCCGCCGGATGGCGGGCGTCGCCGGCGGCTGCGGCATCCGGGAGGCGGGCCGTGTCATAGCGGCCGGTTCAGGATCTGCGGCCCGAGCTTCGCGATCGTGACCGCGTAGAACAGCAGCACCATGAAGGCGAGCGCGAGCGCGATGGCGATTGAGCGCGAGCGGCGGCGCTTCTGCTCGGCCGCGCTCAGGCGGAGATAGGGGCCCGAGGGTTCCGCCATCAGAGGAACGGGACGGCGCGGAACAGGCCGAGGCCGTGCTCGGCGAGGAGGGCCGCGAAGAGGAGGAACAGGTAGAGGATGGAGAAGCCGAAGAGCTGCATCGCGACCCGTCCGGCTTCCTCGCCCGCCCGGACGGCGAACACCTTGACGGCCAGCGCCAGCATGCCGGCGCCGGCGAGCAAGGACACCCCGCCATAAAGCCAGCCGCCGAAGCCGAGCGGCACGGGCAGGAGCGCGAACGGCACGAGGACGAGGGTGTAGAGCAGGATCCGCGTGCGGGTGGCGTCCGGCCCGCGGACGTTCGGCATCATCGGGATGCCGGCGCGGGCATAGTCGCTAGACTTCACCAGGGCGAGCGCCCAGAAATGGGGCGGCGTCCACAGGAAGATGACGGCGCAGAGAACGAGGCTCTCCGTCCCGACCCTTCCCGTCACGGCCGCGTCCGCGACGACGGGCGGCAGCGCGCCCGCGAGCCCGCCGATCACGATGTTCTGGTCCGTCCAGCGCTTCAGCCCGATGGAATACACGACGACGTAAAAGGCGATGGTGCCGGCGAGGAGCGCGGCCGCGAGCCAGTTGGCGATGAGGCCGAGCGCCAGGACGGACCCGACGGACAGCGCGAGGCCGATGGAGAGCGCCTCGTCCGGATGGATGCGGCCGGCCGGGATGGGACGCGTCCGGGTCCGGGTCATCACGGCGTCGATGTCGGCATCCCACCACATGTTGAGGCAGCCGGACGCGCCTGCGCCGACCGCGATCATGAGAAGCGCCGATCCCGCGATGATCGGGTTCACGGCCGGATGGACCACAAGCATGCCGACCAGCGCCGTGAACACGACGAGCGACATGACGCGCGGCTTCAGCAGCGCGAGATAGTCCCGCACCTCGCCGTTGCCGCCGACGGCGGCCGGCGCGACCGCGAGGCCGAGATCGGGGAGCGCGAGGTCCGGGCTGAGGGTGCTCATGGCGCGGTGAGGATCAGGAGCCGCGGGCGTCCCGTCTCAATGCTCCGTGTCGGCGATGCGCGGCAGCGTCTCGTATTGGTGGAAGGGCGGCGGCGAGGGCAGCGTCCATTCGAGCGTGGTCGCGCCCGCGCCCCAGGGATTGTCCGCCGCCTGCTGCTTGGACGCGAAGGCCCGCCACACCCCGTAAAGAAACACGAACAGGCCCGCGAAGAAGATGTAGGAGCCGAAGGACACGACCCTGTTCCACGGCCCGAACGCGTCCGGATAATCGGCGTAGCGCCGCGGCATGCCGGCCAGGCCGAGGAAGTGCATGGGGAAGAACAGCACGTTTGCGCCGATGAACGAGATCCAGAAATGCAGGATGCCGATCCCCTCCGGGATGATGCGGCCCGTCATCTTCGGGAACCAGTAGTACACGCCCCCGAAGATCATGAAGATCGCGCCGAGCGACAGCACGTAATGGAAGTGTGCGACGACGTAGTAGGTGTCGTGCATGTAGCGGTCGATTCCCGCATTGGCGAGAACGACGCCCGTGACGCCGCCGACGGTGAAGAGGAAGATGAACCCGATCGCCCAATGCATGGCGGCCGAGAAGCGGATGGAGCCGCCCCACATCGTGGCGATCCAGGAGAAGATCTTCACGCCCGTCGGCACAGCGATGACCATGGTGGCGAAGACGAAATAGGCCTGCGTCTGCAGGGACAACCCGACCGTGTACATGTGGTGCGCCCACACGACGAAGCCGACGACGCCGATCGCCACCATCGCGTAGGCCATGCCGAGATAGCCGAAGATCGGCTTCTTGGAGAAGGTCGACACGATGTGGGAGACGATGCCGAAGGCCGGCAGGATCATGATGTAAACTTCGGGATGCCCGAAGAACCAGAACAGGTGCTGGTAGAGGATCGGGTCACCGCCGCCGGCCGGATCGAAGAAGGTCGTGCCGAAATTGCGGTCGGTCAGCAGCATGGTGATCGCGCCCGCGAGGACGGGGAGCGCCAAGAGAAGGCGAAACGCCGTCACCAGGATCGCCCAAGCGAAGAGCGGCATCT
>CALMTJ010000039.1:0-2657 GCA_937872715.1 uncultured Methylobacteriaceae bacterium | reverse complement strand
GTCATGCCCGGGGCGCGCATGTTCAGGATCGTGGTGATGAAGTTGATCGCGCCGAGGATCGAGGCCGCGCCCGCGAGGTGGAGCGCGAAGATGCCGAAATCGAGCGCGGGACCCGGATGGCCGGTGGTCGAGAGCGGCGGGTAGACCGTCCAGCCGCCGCCGAACCCGTTCGAGCCCGGCGCGCCTTCCACGAAGAGCGAGCACAGGAGGAGGCAGAACCCGGCGACCGTGAGCCAGAACGAGATGTTGTTCATGCGCGGGAACGCCATGTCAGGCGCCCCGATCATCAGCGGCACGAACCAGTTCCCGAACCCGCCGATCAGCGCCGGCATCACGAGGAAGAACACCATGATCAGCCCGTGGCCGGTCACGAACACGTTGTACATCTGAGGGTTCGAGAAGATCTGCAGCCCCGGCTCCTGCAGCTCCATCCGCATCCCGATCGACAGGAGGCCGCCGACGATGCCGGCGCAGAAGGAGAAGATCAGGTAGAGGGTGCCGATATCCTTGTGGTTGGTGGAATACATCCACCTCTGCCAGCCGGTCGGCAGGTGATGGTCGTCGTGATGGGCGGTGTCGGCGGCGTTGGCCATGGGAACCTCTCAGGTCCTCTCGAACGGGTTCAGCGGGTGGCGTCGGCGTAACGGGCGCCGTCGCCCGCCGTGGAGGCGTACTTGGTCTTGGCTTCCCTGAGCCAGGCCGCGTAGGCCTCCTCGCTCACGACCCGGATGGTGATCGGCATGAAGGCGTGGCGCTGCCCGCAGAGCTCCGAGCACTGGCCGTGATAGGTGCCCTCGCGCTCGGCCTTGAACCAGGTCTCGTTCAGCCGGCCCGGAACCGCGTCCATCTTGAGCGCGAAGGACGGCATGGCGAAGGAGTGGAGGACGTCGGCCGAAGTGACCTGCACCCGGACCACCTTGTTCACGGGCACGACCACGTCGTTGTCCGTCGCCAGCAGCCGGATCTGGTCGCCCTTCAGGTCCTTGTCCTCGATCAGGTTGGCGTCGAACTTGAAGCCGCCGCCCTGGTCGGCCGGGTACTCGTATTCCCAGTACCAGGCATGCCCGATCGTCTTGATGGTGAGGTCCGCCTTCGGGATGATGAGCTGATTGCGGAGCAGCCGGAAGGACGGGATGGCGATCACCACCAGGATCAGCACGGGCAGGATGGTCCAGGCGATCTCGATGGCGGTATTGTGGGAGGTCTTGGACGGGGTGGGGTTGGACTTCTCGTTGAAGCGGACCACCACGATCACGAGGAGCGCCAGCACGAAGATCGTGATGACGGTGATGATCCACATCACCTCGGTGTGGAAGGCGTGGAGCTCGCGGGCGATCGGGGTGACCGGCACCTGCATCCCGATCTGCCACGGCTCCGGCTGGCCGGTTCCGGCGGCCAAAGCGATGCCCGGAGCGACCGCCGATGCCACGAACGCGGCGAGCGCTGCCGCCCCCCTGCGAAGCCGATCTGTCATTCGGGTCCCGAACTCCGATGCGCCGGATCGTCGGGGCCGCGAGGCGGTGCGAGGTCCGGCGGACGAGCGCGCGCCCGCGCCCTGATTACAACGCGTCTAAGATCATAACGACCGCCCGGACGCAACGCGCCCCGCCCCGGCCTTCATGCGTCATTTGCACCCCGCACCGAGCGGCGGAGGGGGGCGGCTCGCCGCCCGATATCTTGACACGCGCGGGCCTCGCATGGTCCGAACCGGGCAGGTTCGCCGTTCGGCGGCGGCAGGACGGACCATGATGCCTCTTCTCGGCCGGGCGGGCCTGATCCTCATGCTGCTGTCGGCCCTCGCGGCGCCCGCCGGTGCGCAAGGGATCGTGAAGAACAATTTCGGCGACTGGCAGCTTCGCTGCGAGACGCCGGCCGGCGCGAGGTCGGAGCAATGCGCGCTCGTGCAGAACGTCGCGGCCGAGGACCGGCCCAACGTGACGCTGCTCGTGATCATGCTGAAGACGGCCGACGCGAAGAGCCGGCTGCTCCGCGTCGTCGCGCCGCTGGGCGTGCTCCTGCCGGCCGGCCTCGGCCTCAAGATCGACAACGTGGATGTGGGCCGGGCCGGCTTCGTGCGCTGCCTGACGACGGGCTGCGTCGCGGAGGTGGTGATGGAGGACAACCTCCTGAACCAGTTCAAGGCCGGCAAGACCGCGACCTTCATCGTTTTCCAGACGCCGGAGGAGGGCGTCGGGATCCCGGTCTCGCTCGAGGGCTTCGCCCCGGGTTTCGACAGTCTTCCCTGAGATCGCCATGCGGAACGTGACGCCCTCGACCTCCTTCCGGCTCGGCCTCGCCCTGATCGCGGCATCGGCGCTTGGCGCCTGCACCTCGACGGGGGGCGACGGCGTCGGGACGACGCTCGGCAACTACCTCCTCTACGGCGGCGCGACCGTGCCGGCGGCGGCTCCCGTTCCCGGCATCGAGGTCGCCGATTGCCCGTCCGTCACGGTGACGGATGGCGGCGCGGCGATACGGAGCGGCGGCGAGGGCGGCCAGGCCCGGAGCCAGATCGCCATCTCGGAGGTCGCGCGGGAATGCGTCGGCCGCGAGGACGGGGCGGTCGTCGTGAAGGTCGGCATCCAGGTCCGGGCCCTAGTCGGACCGGGCGGCGGCAGCCCCCGTTTCGACGCGCCGGTCTACATGGCCGTGACGCG
>CALMTJ010000038.1 GCA_937872715.1 uncultured Methylobacteriaceae bacterium | reverse complement strand
TCCGGCCCTCCGCTCCGCTAGGGCCACCTTCCCCGCAAGGGGGAAGGCATCACCCGCCCGCCCGAGCCTCGATCGCGTCCCAGATGGCGGCCGCGATGTCGGGGCCGCCGAGCCGGCGGATGGCCCGCAGCCCCGTGGGCGAGGTGACGTTGATCTCCGTCAGGTTGCCGTCGATCACGTCGATCCCGACGAACAGGAGGCCGCGCCGCTTCAGCTCCGGCCCGATCGTGGCGCAGATCTCGCGCTCGCGGTCGGACAGCTCCGTCGCGTTCGCGGCGCCGCCCCGCACCATGTTGGACCGGAGGTCGTTCGCGGCCGGGACGCGGTTCACGGCGCCGAGCGGCTCCCCTTCCACCAGGATGATGCGCTTGTCCCCTTCCGACACGCGGGGGAGGAAGCGCTGGATCATCCAGGGCTCACGGAACGTGACGGAGAACAGGTCGAACACCGAGCCGAAATTCGGGTCCTCGGGCAGGATGCGGATGACGGCAGCGCCGCCATGGCCGTGGAGCGGCTTCATCACCACCGCGCCGTTCTCGCGCCGGAACGCCTCGATCTCCGCCTTGTCGCGGCTCACCAGAGTGGGCGGCATCAGGTCCGGGTAGTGGAGGACGAACAGCTTCTCCGGCGCGTTGCGGACGGAGGCCGGGTCGTTCACGACCAGCGTCCCCGGGTGGATGCGCTCGAGGAGATGCGTCGCCGTGATATAGGCGATGTCGAAGGGCGGGTCCTGCCGCATCAGCACGACGTCCGCCTCCGCGAGGTTCATGCGGACGGGCTCGCCGAGCGTCGCGTGGTCGCCCTCCTGGTCGCGCACGCGGAGCGGCTCGACCGGCGCCGTGACGGCGCCGTTCCGCATGGACAGCCGCTCCGGCCCGTAATGGAGGAGGGAATGCCCGCGTCGCTCCGCCTCGAGCAGCAGCGCGAAGGTGGAATCGCCCGCGATCCTGATCTTCTGGATCGGGTCCATCTGGACCGCGACGGTCAACGGCATGTGAGGCTCCGGACAGGTCGGGCGCGACCATAGCGGCTGCACCCGGCCGCGCCAGACCTCCGGCGGCGGCGGCGGGCGTGACCCGGGACCGGTCCTCCGCTAGGCAGGGGGCTGACGAGGAGGACGCGGTGACGTTCGATGCCGCCCGGGCCGCCGGGCTCCTGATCGCCGCCCGCCGCGGCTTCACCCGATTCGCTCCCCCGGCGGCGGGCGGGCCGAAGGAGGTCGCGGACGCGTACCGGGTGCAGGACCTCGTGCTCCGGGCGCTCGGGCCCGCGGGCGGCTGGAAGGTCGGGGCGGCGAAGCCCGGCGACGTCCCGACGATCGCGCCGATCGGGGCCGGCGGGGTCCGGCCGAGCCCGGCGATCTGGCCCGCCCGGGAGCTCGGCATGATCGGCGTGGAGGCGGAAATCGCCTTCACGGTCGGGCGGGACCTGCCGGCCGGGGCGGAGCTCGACGACCGGGAGCTTCACGCCGCCGTGACGTCCGTCCACGCCGCGATCGAGGTGGTGGATACCCGCCTCCTCGGCTGGCCGGAGGTCGACCCGCTCTGGAAGCTCGCCGACAACCAGAACAATGCCGGCCTCGCCGTCCAGCCGGGCGGCGTGCCCTGGGACCGCCGCCCGCTGGGCGATGCGCCCGTCCGGCTGTCCGTGGACGGCCGCGTCCTCCACGAGAAGACCGGCGGCAACACCGCCGGAGAGCCGGTCTGGCTGCTCGAATGGGCGATCCGCCACCTGTGCCGGGAGCGAGGCGGCGTGCCGGCCGGAACGCTGATCACCACCGGCTCGACCACGGGACTGGACGTCGTCCGCCCCGGCACGTCCGTGGTGGCCGAGTTCCCCGGCATCGGCCGGGCGGAGGTCACCTTTCCGGCCTGAGAGGTCCCTACCCTCCCCT
>CALMTJ010000037.1 GCA_937872715.1 uncultured Methylobacteriaceae bacterium | reverse complement strand
GATCCCGAGAGCGGACCAGGCGAGGCCGCACCTCCCGATCGGAGTGTCGAACAGGGCGAAGCCGGGATCCATTCCGCGACGGTAGCACGTCCGGCCCACGCCGGCACCGCGGCGTCCCCGTCTGGCCAGCCCGGGGCGCCTGTGGTCAAAGGCCCGGCGCGATTCCCCGCGCAGCGAGCGAGCGATGCGGCGCCGTCTCTACGAATGGATGCTGCGCGTTTCCGAGCGCCCTTCCGCCCCCTACGTGCTCGGCGCCATCTCGTTCGCTGTGGCGCTACGCGGCGATCTGCACGGTCTCCTCCGTGGCGGGAGGTCTACTCGGCTACGCGATCGGCGCTCTGCTCTACGAATCGCTCGGTCAATGGCTGATCCAGGTCTACGGGCTGGAAGGCGGCGTCGAGGCGGTGCGGGCCTATTACGGGCAATACGGGGCCTGGTTCATCCTCCTGAAAGGCCTGACGCCGATCCCCTACAAGCTCGTCACCATCACGTCCGGCTTCGCCGGCTACGACCTCGTCTGGTTCACGAGCCTGTCGCTCGTCACGCGCGGCCTGCGCTTCGCGGCGCTCGCGGTCGTGCTCCACCGGTTCGGCAACCCTCTCAAGAAGCTGCTGGACCGCCATCTCGGCCTCGCCGCCATCCTGCTCGGCACCCTGGTCGTCGGCGGTTTCGCGGCGATCGGGCTCCTCCACTGATCCGGCTTCCCCCGCCCGCCGCGGCACGCGGCGCCGCCCTCGCCATCCTCCTCGCCGGTGCGGCGACGATCGGCGGGGCGCTCCTGTCGGAACACGTGTTCGGGCTCGTGCCCTGCAAGCTGTGCCTCCTTCAGCGCCAGCCTTACTATTACGGGCTGCCCCTCGCGGCCCTCGCGATCCTGGCTCCCCGGCGCTGGCTCGCGGCCGGGCTCGCGCTCCTGACGGTCCTCTTCCTGGTGAGCGCCGGGCTCGGCGCCTACCATGCCGGCGTCGAATGGGGATGGTTCCTGGGGCCGTCCGATTGCGGCGGCGGGACCGGGGCCGGCAGCAGGGATGTCGGCGACCTCCTCAGCGCGCTGAACAACGTTCGCGTGGTGAGCTGCACGGAGGCGGCCTGGCGATTCCTCGGCCTGTCGCTCGCCGGCTGGAACGCGCTCGTCTCGCTCGGCCTCGCGGCGCTCGCCGCATTCGGGGCGCGGGCCGCCTACGGCTCGAGCTCGGTATCCCAGTAGAGGTAATCCAGCCAGCTCTCGTGCAGGAAGTTCGGCGGGAACAGCCGCCCGTTGCGGTGCAAGTCGTGCAGGTCGGGCGCGTAGGGCATCTGGCGCGGCCACATCTCGACGTCGCGCGGAAGGTGGTCGCCCTTGCGCAGGTTGCAGGGCGAGCAGGCGGCGACGACGTTCTCCCAGGTGGTGAGCCCGCCCTTGGAGCGCGGAATGAGGTGGTCGAAGGTGAGGTCGTCGCGCGAGCCGCAATACTGGCAGGTGAAGCGGTCGCGCAGGAACACGTTGAAGCGCGTGAAGGCCGGGTTGCGGGACGCCTGCACGTAGGTCTTGAGCGACACGACGGAGGGGAGCCGCATCTCGAAGGTGGGGCTGCGCACCGTCCGGTCGTAATGGGAGACGATGTTCACGCGGTCCAGGAACACCGCCTTGATCGTGTCCTGCCAGCACCAGACGGACAGGGGGAAGTAGCTCAGCGGCCGGTAATCGGCGTTGAGCACCAGTGCCGGGCAGGCATCCGGGTTCACCGGGGGCTTCACGTGAACCGTCAAACAACCGCCTCCGCCAGGAGAGGGCCACGGGGCTCGCACGCGGGCAATCTACAGGTTTCGCGACGCCCTTGTGAAGCTTCGCCGCCGCGGCGACGTTGCCGCATTCACAAGGGGCAGCCAGTCAGGCCGGACGTGGCTCGCGTCGTCGGCTGCGGCTCTTCGCAATGACCGGGAAGGTTTAGCGCGTCGGGACGGGTTGGGCGCCGCGGTAGTCGTAGAAGCCGCGCATCGCCTTGCGGCCGAGCCATCCGGCCTCGACGTATTTCACGAGGAGCGGGCAGGGCCGGTACTTCGAATCGGCGAGGCCCTCGTGCAGCACCTGCATGATGGACAGGCAGGTATCGAGGCCGATGAAGTCGGCGAGCTGGAGCGGCCCCATCGGATGGTTGGCGCCGAGCTTCATCGCGGTGTCGATGGCGTCGACCGATCCGACGCCCTCGTAGAGCGTGTAGATCGCCTCGTTGATCATCGGCAGCAGGATGCGGTTGACGATGAAGGCCGGGAAGTCCTCCGACA
>CALMTJ010000036.1 GCA_937872715.1 uncultured Methylobacteriaceae bacterium | reverse complement strand
GACCGGGCGGGGCCGGCGGCCCCGGCGAGCACCACGCCCAGCAGGGCCGCGGCGGCCCGCATCCGGCCGGCGAGATGGGAAGGCGGCATGGGCGGTTCGCTCCGTCCGATTGTCTTCCGACCGGCCTCTGCTAGAGAGGCCCGTCTGGCGAAGGCCGGCATGCGGGCCATAGGGGCGGCCCGTCGCCTTTCATCGCCGGCTCACGGTTAAGGGCGCGTGAAACGGTGCGCCACGGGAGAGCGCAGGGTCCATGGTTCCGTTTCGCAAGAGACCGGTGGTCGTCGTCACCCGCAGGCTGCCGGGCGCGGTGGAGACGCGGATGCGGGAGCTGTTCGACACCCGGCTGAACATCGACGACAAGCCGATGAGCGCGGCCGATCTCGCGGAGGCCGTGGCCAGCGCGGACGTGCTGGTCCCGACCGTCACGGACAGCATCAACGCCTCCGTCCTGGCCCAGGCCGGGCCGAACCTGCGCCTCATCGCCAATTTCGGCAACGGCGTCGACAACATCGACGTCCAGGCGGCGCTGGCGCGCGGCATCACCGTGACCAACACGCCGGGCGTGCTCACGGAGGACACGGCCGACATGACGGTCGCGCTGATCCTGGCCGTGTCGCGCCGGCTCGCCGAGGGCGCCCGCATCTTGCCGGAGGACGAATGGACCGGATGGTCGCCGACCTGGATGCTCGGGCGCCGCATCACGGGCAAGCGCCTCGGCATCGTCGGCATGGGCCGGATCGGCCAGGCGCTCGCCCGCCGCGCCAAGGCGTTCGGCCTGTCCATCCACTACCACAACCGCCGCCGAGTCGACGGCAGGCTCGAGGAGGAGCTGGAGGCCACCTGGTGGGATTCACTCGACCAGATGCTGGCCCGCATGGACGTCGTGTCCGTGAACTGCCCCCACACGCCCGCCACTTACCACCTCCTGTCCGCCCGGCGCCTGAAGCTGATGCGGCCGGACGCCATCGTCGTGAACACGGCCCGGGGCGAGATCATCGACGAGAACGCCCTCGCCCGGATGATCGAGGCGGGCGAGCTCGCGGGCGCGGGCCTCGACGTGTTCGAGCACGAGCCGGCCGTCAATCCCCGCCTCGTCAGGCTCGCCCGGACGGGCCGCGTGGTGCTGCTGCCCCATATGGGCTCGGCCACGCAGGAGGGCCGCGTCGACATGGGCGAGAAGGTCATCGTCAACATCAGGACCTTCATGGACGGCCACCGGCCGCCGGACCGGGTGCTGCCGTCCATGCTGTGACGGCGGGGTCCCGTCACACGGCGTCGAGCGCGCGCAGGAAATCGGCCACGAGGTCGTCCGGGTGTTCGAGCCCGGCCGAGATCCGCACGAGGCCGTCCGTGATGCCCATCGCTTCCCGCTGTCCGGGCGTCAGCCGCTGATGGGTGGATGTCGCCGGATGCGTGACCAGGCTCTTCGCGTCGCCGAGATTGTTGGAGATGCGGGCGATCCGGAGCGCGTTCATGAACCGGAAGGCGCCGGCCTTGCCGCCGGCCACGCCGATCGCCACGAGGGTCGAGCCGGCCTTCATCTGCCGGCCGATCAGCTCGGCCTGGGGATGGTCCGCCCGTCCCGGATAGACGACCGCCTCGGCCGAACGGTGCCCGGCGAGCGCGTCCGCGATCAGCCCGGCCGTTTCCGTCTGCCGCTCGACCCGGACGGAGAGCGTCTCGAGCGATTTCAGCATGATCCAGGCGTTGAAGGGCGACATCGCCGGTCCCGTCTGCCTGAGGAAATTGTGCACGTGGGTGGCGATGAACTCCTTCGAGGCCAGGACCACGCCGCCGAGGCAGCGCCCCTGGCCGTCGACATGCTTCGTGGTGGAATAAACGACGCAATCGGCCCCGAGCTCGAGCGGGCGCTGCCATAGCGGCGTCGCGAACACGTTGTCGACGACGAGCGTCGCGCCGGCCTCGTGCGCGATCGTGGCCACGCCCGCTATGTCGACCACGGACAGCGTGGGGTTCGCCGGGCTTTCCAGGAAGAAGGTCCTGGTTTCCGGCCTGACCGCCGCCTTCCACTGGTCGAGGTCGTGGCCGTCCACCAGCGTCGACTCGACCCCGAAGCGCGGCAGGAGCTCTTCGATCACGTAGAGGCAGGACCCGAACAGGGCCCGGGGCGCTACGACGTGGTCTCCCGCCGTGGGCTGGCCCATCAGGGAGGCCGTGACGGCCGCCATGCCGGAAGCCGTCGCGCGCGCCGCACCCGCCCCTTCCAGCGCCGCCATGCGGGCCTCGAACATCGCGACGGTCGGGTTCGAGAAGCGGGCATAGATGAAGCCGGGCTCGTCGCCCGAGAAGCGCCGTTCGCATTCCTCCGCCGTTTCGTAGACGTGGCCCTGCGTCAGGAACAGCGCTTCCGAGCTCTCGTTGAACTCTGACCTCAGGGTGCCGGCATGAACGAGGAGCGTCTCGGGCCGTAGGTCCGGCGGCAGGGGGCGGTTCGGCATGCGTCTTCTTCGTCCGTATAGCGGCGGCGGGCAACCCGCGGAGGTCCGGCATTCGCCTCCTCGCCGGCAAGCCCGCTCGCTTAGCCGTCACGTCTCCCGCTCGCATCGTGCAGCGTCATACGTCGGGTTGACGGAGCGTCAATCCATGCAGCGGCCGCATAGCTAACTCGGCGCTGAATGCGCTACTGTGCGGCGCAACATCAGATATATTGCAGCGCAACAAGGAAACGCTCGCGGCTTTTCTCACGGAGAACACGATGCCCGCGGCTGTCAGCCACCTGCGAGACTTCATCATGCCGGCCCGGCCCGCCAAGGCCGGTCCCGCCCGCCCCGGAACGTTCCTGTCCAGGATGGTCCAGGCTGTCTACGACATCCGCACCCGCCAGGTGGAGCGGGAGATCGCCCGGTTCATCGAGGACAGGGGCGGACGGATGACGGACGATCTCGAACGGAAGATCGAGCGCCACTTCGTCTGACGCGAGCTCCGGATGTCGAAGCCGCCAGGGGACGGCGGCGGCCTCGACATGCCGTCACGCGGCGACGGAGGTGTCCGGGCGCGCGGGATGAAGCCCGGCCTCCTCGGCGAGAAGTTGCGCCGCCTGGGCCGGCACCGGCGCCCCGAACAGATACCCTTGCCCGAAGGTGCAGCCGCGCTCGGCGAGCCATGCCGAGTTGGTCGTGTTCTCGATTCCCTCGGCCGTGGTCAGGATGCCGAGGCTCTGACCGAGCCCGATGATGGCGCTCACGATCTTGGCGCTCTCGTCGTTGTCCTCGAGCGACTGGACGAAGGAGCGGTCGATCTTGAGCTTGTCGAATTTCAGCTCGCGAAGGTGGTACAGGCTCGAATAGCCGGTGCCGAAATCGTCGAGCGCGATGGACACCCCGGCGGTCTGGAGCACGCTCAGCGTCGCCCGCGCGACATCGAGGTCGTTGGTCAGGGCCGATTCGGTGATCTCCACCTCGAGGTGGCGCGGATTGAACCCGGTCTCGCGCAGGATGTTCAGGAGGCGCGGCGCGAGAAGCCGGTCCTTGAACTGACAGGGCGAGATGTTGATCGCGAGCCCGAGATCGCTGGGCCAGCCCGCCGCGTCCCGGCAGGCTTGGCGGAGGAGGCTGTAGCACAGCTCCGTGATGACGCCGATATCCTCCGCGATCGGGATGAAGACGTCCGGCGGGATGACGCCGCGCTCCGGATGGTACCACCGGGCGAGCACCTCGAAACCGAGCAGCTTGTGCTCCGGCAGCGAGACGAGGGGCTGGTAATGCGGCCTGATCTGGTTCGACTGGATGGCGGAGCGAAGCGCGATCTCGAGGGACACGCGCGCCTTGAGCTCGTCGTCCATCCGGGCCTCGAAGAACCGGAACGTGCTCCGGCCCTCGCGCTTGCCGCGATACATGGCGATGTCGGCCGAGCGGAGCAGCGCCTCCGCGTCGCTGCCGTCCGGCGGGTAGAGCGCGATGCCGATCGTCGCCCCGACCTCCAGCTTCGCGTGCTCCCAGACGATCGGCTCGGACAGGCACGCGATGATCTGCTGCGCCAGCCTGATCAGCTCGGTGCTCTGGCCGTGAGTCGGGAGCAGGACGGAGAATTCGTCGCCGCCGAGCCGGGCCGCGATCCCGTCCTTCGGAAGAAGGCCGTTCAGGCGCTCGGCCACCGTGCACAGGACGGCGTCGCCGGCCGCGTGGCCGTAGACGTCGTTCACCGGCTTGAAGCGGTCGAGGTCGATGAGGAAGATCGCGTGCTGCGTTCCCGGGAGAGCGTTGCCTGTCGCCGTGCCGATCGCCTCGATCAACATGCGCCTGTTCGGCAGGCCGGTGAGAACGTCGCGTCGCGCGATGGATTGGGCGTTCATCTCCGCCCTGGTGCGCCGGCGCATCTCGTGACGGAGCCGGACGGATTTGAGCGCGGATGCCGCCGCGAAGGCGAAGGACATCAGGAACCCGAGGAACACGACCGACGACACGCCACCGGCCGTGACCGCGGCCTCCATCCTGAGGAACAAGCCGAGCGTGTCGCCGATCAGCCAGCAGCAGCATGCGATGCCGAGAAGGCAGCCGAGTTCGTAGAGTTCGCCCTTGTGCGGCGCCGCAATGTGCGTGTCTGACATGACTTCCCCGGACGCAGGCGATGCATCCTCCCGCCAAACGCTTGTGGTTTGATGAACAAAACGGCGCGATTTACGTCGCGGGACGCAGTCGCAGCACGGGCGTGTCGATAGCCCCAGCCCATCGAGGATGGTTCCGGAGCCACGTCGACGGGTCCGCCTGAGCGCCGGACGTGCTACGCTCCCACGAGGAGGCCCCAGCCATGGACGATGATCGCAAGGCGGCCGCGGCGGAGCCGACGGAGATCCCGCTCGCCGGCGACGGCCCGTTCCAACTGCCGATCTGCACCGATTTGGCCGAGATCGCGCTCGGTGAATCGCTGGCCATCCTGCGCTTCGAGACGCTCGAAGGGCAGAGGGTCGACATCCCGGTGCCGATCGGGATGCTGGTCGAACTCAAGGACGCGGCCGAGGAGGCCCTTCAGGCCGCCGTCGCGGCTCGCGACGGGTCCATGATGCAGTAGCGTCCGGCCAGCCTGCGCTCAGAACCGCTCGCAGACTCGGTGGCAACCGATGCGTCCTGGCCGGGCTTGGCCCGGCCATCCCCGTCCGTCCGGGGCCGTGACGTCGACGGGCTCCCTCGCGGCAGCGTCCTTCGTAGATGGCCGGGCCAAACCCGGCCAGGACGGACCGATATCGGGGAGGCGACCCGCCAGCGGGCTAGCGGGACCCGATGCCCGGAGCGAGCTGCCGCTCCATCGCCTTCTCGCCGTTCTTGATCGCGTCCTCCTCCGACCGGAGGGGGCGATCGGAACGCTCGATGAGCGTGCCGTGCCGGCGGATGGTCCATTGAAAGGTGCCCGGCTTCGCGGCCGGCATGATTTCCAGTGCGTAGGGTGTGCTGTTGCTCATGGGCTCCATATGCCATCGCGGCGCTTGATTATCCAGACCGCTCGGCGCGAACCGACCTGCCCGGTGGAAGCGTTGTCCCGGTTTCGCGCCGCCTCCTGCCCCGAAGGGCAGTCCGGCGACCGGACCCGGATCGGTAATGGTACCGCCACCCCGGCTCGAACGGGGGACCCCCAGATCCACAATCTGGTGCTCTAACCAACTGAGCTATGGCGGCGCGCGGCCTTGCTCGGGCGCGCGAGCCATGTATCGCTCCGGGCCATGGAACACAAGGTTCGCGGGACGGGCGCGCCCGCCCCGGCCCGCGCCTCGGCATGAGCGGTTTCGCCTCGTCCTATCTCGGCCGGCTCAGGGCCGTGGTCGGTCCGCGCCTGCTGCTCGTCCCGGGCATGCGGATCGTGGTGGCCGACGGCGCCGGCCGCATCTACCGCAAGCGC
>CALMTJ010000035.1:3877-8443 GCA_937872715.1 uncultured Methylobacteriaceae bacterium | reverse complement strand
GGGGTGGGGGTCGTTCCGCCTGGTGAGCGGGTGCAGGCGACCCGCCCCCCATCCGGCCCGCCGCTTCGCTCGGGACCACCTTTCCCGCGAGGGGGAAGGCAATCATCGACGCCAGTTCCTTTTCCTGAAGCGATGGCTCCGCGGTCCGGCGGCTTGCCGTTACGCGGCTGACAATCTCACGTGGCTCTTATGCTGACCGTCGCCTTCGCGCCGCTCGTCCCGGTCTGGGTGCTCGCGGGGCTCGGGACCGTGGCGATCCTCGTCGCGGTTCTCGCCTTCGTGTCTCGCGGCGGGGTCGCGATCCTGCGGGCGCTGGCGCTGGGGCTGGTGCTGCTGGGGCTGGCCGACCCGTCGCTCGTCCAGGAGGAGCGCGACCCCGTCCGCAGCGTCGTGGCGGTCGTGATCGACCGCTCCACATCGCAGAGCCTGGGCGACCGGGCCGAGATGACCGGCCGGGTCCGGACGGAGCTCGAGCGTCGGTTCGGCGCCCTGCCGGACCTCGACACGCGCTTCGTCGATGCGGGCGACGCGGAGGGGGACGACGGGACGCGCCTCTTCTCCGCGCTGACCCGCTCGCTCGCCGACGTGCCGCCCGATCGCGTCGCCGGGATCGTGATGGTGACGGACGGCGTCGTGCACGACATCCCGGCGGACCTGGCCGAGCTCGGCGTGAAGGCGCCGATCCACGCCCTGATCACCGGCCGGCCTAACGAGCGCGACCGCCGCATCGCGCTGATCGAGGCGCCCCGCTTCGGCATCGTCGGCCGCGACCAGACGATCCGGGCCGAGGTCTCCGAGCGCAACGGCACCGGCGCGGCGGCCGTCACCGTGCGGCGCGACGGTCAGGTCGTGCTCCGCCAGGACGTCCGGACGGGCGCGCCGTTCTCGCTCACCGTGAAGGTCGAGCATGGCGGCCCGAACGTGGTCGAGATCGAGGCCGACGGGCTGCCGGGCGAGCTCACGACCGCCAACAACCGGGCCGTCGTGACGATCGAGGGCATCCGCGAGAAGCTTCGGGTGCTGCTCGTCTCGGGAGAACCCCATCCGGGCGAGCGCACCTGGCGCAACCTCCTGAAATCGGATGCGAACGTGGATCTCGTCCACTTCACCATCCTGCGGCCGCCGGAGAAGCAGGACGGCACGCCCATCAACGAGCTGTCGCTCATCGCCTTCCCGACGCGCGAGCTCTTCCAGCAGAAGATCAAGGAGTTCGATCTCATCATCTTCGATCGCTACGCCAACCAAAGCGTGCTGCCGTCGACCTATTTCGACAACATCGTCCGCTACGTGCGCGAGGGCGGCGCGTTGCTCATCGCGGCCGGGCCGGAATATGCGGGCGGAGGCAGCCTCGCCCGCACGCGCCTCTCCGCCATCCTTCCCGGGATGCCGGACGGCCGGGTCGTCGACACGCCGTACCGGCCGACGATCACCACCCTCGGGCAGCGCCATCCGGTCTCGCGGGACCTGCCCGGCTCGGAGACGGACCCGCCCGGCTGGGGACAATGGCTCCGCACGGTCGGCGCCGACCTCCGGGGGGGCTCGGCCGTGATGGCGGGCGCGAAGGATGCGCCCCTCCTCGTCCTCGCACGCGAGGAGAAGGGCCGCGTGGCGCTCCTCCTCTCCGACCACGCCTGGCTGTGGGCGCGCGGCTACCAGGAGGGCGGCCCGCATCTCGACCTGCTCCGCCGCCTCGCGCATTGGCTGATGAAGGAGCCGAGCCTCGAGGAGGAGGCGCTGCGGGCCTCCGTGGCGGGACGCGAGATCAGGATCGAGCGCCAGAGCATGGGGCGCGACCCCGGCCCGGTGTCGGCCGTCTCACCGTCCGGGCGCGAGCAGGTTCTGGCGATGGCGGAAGGGCGTCCCGGCCTGTTCTCGGCGACGCTGCGGGCCGGCGATCTCGGGCTCTACACCTTCCGGTCGGGCGACCTCTTCGCCTTCGCGAGCGTCGGGCCGGCCAACCCACGCGAGCTCGCGGACGTGTTCAGCGACACCGAGCGGCTCCGGCCGATCGCGGAGGCGACGGGCGGCTCCGTCAGGAGGGTCGCGGAAGCGACGGGCGGCCCGGCCGTGCCGCGCATCCAGCTCGTCCGCTCGGGCGCCCGCCTCGCGGGGACGGAC
This sequence comes from uncultured Methylobacteriaceae bacterium, assembly GCA_937872715.1. Lineage (GTDB taxonomy): Bacteria > Pseudomonadota > Alphaproteobacteria > Rhizobiales > Beijerinckiaceae > Enterovirga. The sequence continues at coordinate 6,325 of CALMTJ010000035.1, read as the reverse complement.
TGGATCGGCATCCGGCCGAGCGAGGCCGCCATCGTGCGGGGCGTCCGGGTCTTCCCGCTCGGCCTCGGCTTCCTGGGCCTCGCCGTGCTGCTCGGCGCCGTGCTGGCGGCCTGGGTGGTGGAGGGACGGCGCCGGGCCGCCAGTTGACCCGCGCAAGCCGTTCGGTCTGACATCGGCTGTTACCGCATTTGGCGGGTCGACGAGGTGCTCCGTGGATTGGTCGACACGCCCGGATGTCTCGTCCGATCCTGAGGTGATGTCCGGTGTTCCGGTCGTTGCGGGAACCCGTGTTCCCGCGGACTCGATCATCGAGCACGTCGAGGACGGGTTCACGCCGGAGGAGATCACGACCGAGATCTTCCCGAGCGTCCCCCTGTCCCGCGTCCGCCGCATCCTTGAATTCGCCGGCCTGCATGTCCCGCGTGCTGCTTGACGAGAACTTGCCTTTGGGGCTGTCCCGTCTCTTGCGCGGACACGATGTCGAGCACACGACGTCGCTCGGTTGGGACGGCTTGAAGAACGGGAGGCTCATCGCGGCGGCCGAACTCGCGGGCTTCCAGGTCATTGTCACGGCGGACAAGAACTTACGTCACCAGCAGAACATGGCCGAGCGGCACTTCGCCTCCTTGTTCTCAGCACCAACAAGTGGGCTGTCATTCGAACCCGTGGAGAGCTCATCCTGGCCGCCATCGAGTTCATCCCGCCGCGAGGCTTAGAGCATGCTCCTGTTTAGCGGAATCGGGATTCGCTTGCGGTTGAGAGTGTGATTCAAGGGTCCGTGCTGCGGGAGGGCAGCCCGGATGACGCGTCCCTACTCGGAGGATCTACGCGAACGGGCCGTGGCTCGTTTCGAAGCTGGCGAGACGACCCGCTCGATCGCTGCGGCGCTCGCCATCAGCCCGTCCTGTGTGTCGAAGTGGATGAAGCGCAGGCGCGAGACGGGCTCGCTCGCGCCTGACCGGGTCGGCGGCCACAAGAAGCCGAAGCTGCGAGGCGAGCCGGCCGAGTGGTTGCGGGAGCGTTGCCGCTTCGGCCCATTCACGACCCGCGGCCTGGTGGCAGAGTTGGCGGCGCGCGGGATCAAGAGCGATCGACGTGCGGTGTGGGTCTTCCTGCACGCCGAAGGGCTCAGCTTCAAAAAAAACCGTGCTGGCGGCCGAGCAGACCCGGCCTGACATCGCCCGGAAGCGGAAGCGCTGGAAGGCGCATCAGGCTCGTATCGACCCAGGGCGGCTCGTCTTCATCGACGAGACCTGGATCAAGACCAACATGGCTCCGCTTCGGGGCTGGGGCCCGCGAGGCCAGCGTCTCGAGGCTCGCGTGCCGCATGGCCACTGAAAGACGCTGACCTTCATCGCGGCGCTCCGGGCCGACCGCATCGACGCACCTTGGGTCATCGACGGCCCGATCAACGGCGAACTCTTCGCCCTCTACGCCGAACGGGTTCTCGCACCGACCCTCGCACCCGGCGACATCGTCATCCTCGACAATCTGGGCAGTCACAAGGGACAGGCCGCTCGCCGCGCCATCCGGGCCGCCGGCGCACACCTACTCTTCCTGCCGCCCTACAGCCCCGATCTGAACCCGATCGAACAGCTCTTCGCCAAGCTCAAGCACCTCCTCCGCAAAGCCGAGCCGAGGACCGTCGAGACCACCTGGCGCAAGGTCGGCGACATGCTCGACCTCTTCTCCCCAGCCGAGTGCGCCAACTATCTCAAAAATGCAGGATATGCTTCCGTGTAAACAGAGCGTGCTCTAGCGGAACTGGACCTTGGAACCGGGCAGACCAATCCTCCAGCGACGCGGTGATAACGTGCTCAACTCCGCATGGCGCAGACGCGGCCCACCCCCCGGGCCAACGCTCCCGGCTGCACCTCGAGAAGGAGGAGGCGGGCGGGGTCGACCGGTCCCGGCATCCGCAGGCGGCCGGCCGGCGCGACGGTGAAGCCGAAGCGGCGGTAATAGGGCTCGTCGCCGACCAGCATCACGAGCGTCTGCCCGTCGGCGCGCGCGGCCTCGATCGCCCGTCCCGTCAGGGCGGCGCCGATGCCGCGCCCCTCGAAGGCGGGCTCGACCGCGAGCGGCCCGAGCATGAGGCCCGGCTCCGGGCCGAGCAGGATGCGGGACATCCGGACGGAGCCGACCAGGAGGGTGCCCACGAAGGCCGCGAAGGACAGGTGCGGCGGGTCGGGATTGCGCTCGCGCAGCCGGAACGCCGTCCGGGCGAAGCGGCCCGGCCCGAAGGCCCGCTCGTGCAGGAAGAGGATGGCCTGGGCGTCGCCCGGCGCCTCCTGCCGGATGCCGATCGGGAGGTCGGTCACGGGCCCGTCACGTGGCGACGGACCGGATGCCGAGATAGGTCGCGATCACGCGCTCGTCCTGCCGGAGCTCCGCCGCCGGGCCCCCGAGCACGACGCCGCCGTTCTCCAGGACGTAGCCGTGGTCGGC
>CALMTJ010000035.1:2585-3867 GCA_937872715.1 uncultured Methylobacteriaceae bacterium | reverse complement strand
GACGCCCTCCCGCCGCAGCTCCGCGACGGTGCGGAAGATGGCCCGCACGATGAGCGGCGCGAGGCCGAGGCTCGGCTCGTCCAGCATCAGGAGCTTCGGCCGGCTCATCAGGGCTCGCGCCATGGCGAGCATCTGCCGCTCGCCTCCGGACAGCGTCCCGGCGAGCTGCGCCCGGCGCTCGCCGAGGCGGGGGAAGAGCCGCCACATCCGCTCCAGCGTCTCGCCGTAGCCGGCCTCCCTGCGCCGCCTGAACCCGCCGAGCCGGAGGTTGTCCTCCACGCTCATCGTGACGAACAGCTCGCGCTTCTCGGGAACGAGGCTCATCCCGTCCGCGACCCGCTGCTCGACGGTGCGGCGGTCGAGCCGCCCGCCCCGGAAGCTCGCCTCGCCGCGGGAGCGCAGCACCCCCATTACGGCGCCGAGCAGGGAGGTCTTGCCGGCCCCGTTCGGCCCGAGGATCGCGACGATGGCGCCGTCCGGCACGTCGAGCGAGACGTCCCGCACGGCCTCGGCGCGCCCGTAGGACACGCAGAGGTTCCGGACGGAGAGGAGCGGCGCGCTCACGCGGCGCTCCCGAGATAGGCTTCGAGCACGAGCGGATTCGCCTGGATCTCGGACGGCCGCCCCTGGGCGAGCTCCGAGCCGAAATTCATCACGACGAGACGGTCGGTCAGCCCCATGACGAAATCCATGTCGTGCTCGACCAGCAGTATGGCGACGCCGTCCTCCCGCAGGCCCCGCAGGAGGTCGGCGAGCGCCTCCTTCTCCGCGTGCCGCAGGCCCGCGGCAGGCTCGTCGAGCAGCAGGAGGACGGGGTCGAGCGCCAGCGCCCGGGCGATCTCGACGAGGCGCTGCTGGCCGAGCGCCAGTTCGCCCGCCGGCGTATCGGCCAGGGCGGACAGGCCGACCCGCGCGAGCTGGCGGCGCGCATCGGCGAAGACGAGGCGTTCCTCGGCGCGGTCGAGCCGGAGCGCGCCCCGGACGGCGCCCGCCCGGGCGAGGAGGTGGCGGCCGAGCGCCACGTTCTCCACCGCGCTCATGCCGGCCACGAGCTTCACGTGCTGGAACGTCCGGGCGATGCCGAGCCGGGCGATGCGGCGGGCGGGCCAGCCCGTGATCTCCTGCCCGGCGAGCGTCGCGGCCCCGGCCGTGGGCGGCAGGACGCCCGTGATCAGGTTGAAGCTCGTCGACTTCCCGGCCCCGTTCGGGCCGATCAGCCCGACGATCTCGCCCGCGCCGACGGCGAAGGACAGGTCGTTGACAGCCACGAGACCCCCGAAGG
>CALMTJ010000035.1:0-2575 GCA_937872715.1 uncultured Methylobacteriaceae bacterium | reverse complement strand
TCGACACGGTGAGCAGCGGCTGCCCGCGCGCCGGCATGGGCCTCTGCGCCCCGGCCGCGGGAGCGTCGCCGGCCGCCGGGGCGTGCCGGACCTTCGGGCGGAAGAGCCCGCGCAGGTGCGGCCACAGGCCCTCGGGGGCGAACTGGAAGATGCCGATCAGGACGATCCCGAAGACGATCGATTCGTAGTTGCCCTGCGCGCCGATCAAGGAGGGAAGCACGTCCTGGAGCTTGTCCCGGACGGCGGTCACGAGGCCCGAGCCCAGCACCGCCCCGCCGATCTGGCCGATGCCCCCCACCACCGCCATGAGCAGGTAGTCGATCGATTGATTCACGTTGAACGGCGACGGGTTGATGGCCCTCTGGAAATGGGCGTAGAGCCAGCCGGACAGGGCGGCCAGCACCCCCGCGTAGACGAAGGCCAGGATCTTGGCCCGTCCTGTGTCGATGCCGAAGCTCTCGGCCGCCAGGGCCCCGCCATGCAGCGACCTGATCGCGCGCCCGACCCGCGAATCGAGGAGGTTGCGGGTGAGGAGGATGGCGAGAACCAGGATCGCGAGCGTCAGCAGGTAGAACGCGATCGGGTCGGCGAAGGAGATGCCGAAGGCGGTGATCGGCGGGATTCCGGCGATGCCGTCGAAGCGGCGGAAATAATCCAGGGAGCCGGCGAGGTAGAAGAAGCTGATGTTCCAGGCGATGGTGGCGACCGGCAGGTAATGGCCCTTCAGCCTGAGCGTGATCGCGCCGATCCCCCAGGCGAGCGCTCCCGACAGCAGCAGGGCGACGGGAAGCGTCGCGACCGGCGTCCAGCCGTGGCGGGTCGTCAGGATGGCGGTCGTGTAGGCGCCGAACCCCACGAACATCGCCTGCCCGAAGGAGACGACGGCCGCGACGCCCGTCAACACCACGATGCCGAGCGCCACGATCGCCGAGAAGCCGATATAGCTCGCGAGCGTGATCCAGAACGGCGGGATGCCGGGCAGGAACGGCAGGGCGAGCGCGAAGGCGAGCAGCGCCGCCGGCGCGAAGCGGGCGGGCGTCACTCCTCGTCCTCCAGAACGGTCGTCCCCCAGGACCTGACGAGGAGGATCGGCACGATGATCATGAAGACGATCACCTCCTTCAGCTCGCTCGCGAAGAAGGAGGCGAAGGATTCGAGCACCCCGACCCCGATCGCGGCCGCGGCCGCCAGCGGGTAGCTGACGAGCCCGCCGATGATGGCGGCGACGAAGCCCTTCAGGCCGATGATGAAGCCGGTATCGTAGTAGATCGTCGTGAGCGGCGAGATCAGGATGCCGCCGAGCGCTCCGATGAGGCCGGACAGCGCGAAGGCGACGCGGCCGGAGAAGCCGGGCGAGATGCCGACGAGCCGCGCCCCGAGCCGGTTCACGGCCGTGGCCCGGAGCGCCTTGCCGATCAGCGTGCGGTCGAAGAAGAGGTAGAGCGCGCCGATCAGGACGGCGGTGACGCCGAGCACGACGAGCGACTGGCCGGTGACGAAGAGGTCGCCGAGCGTCACGCCGACATCGGACAGGGCCGCCGTGCGCGAGCCTTCCGCCCCGAAGAAGATCAGCCCGAGCCCTACCAGGGCGAGGTGCAGCGCGACCGAGACGATCAGGAGAACCAGGATGCTCGCCTGCGCGATCGGCCGGTAGACCGCCTCGTACAGGTACACCCCCATCGGGGCGACGATCAGGAGGGCCAGGAGCACCTGCACGACCTGCGGCGGATGGCGCGGCGCGAGCAGCGTCACGAGCGCCGCGATGACGGCCGGAACCGCGACCGTCTCGACGAGGGTGCGGACCGCGAACCGGACCGTCACGGCGCCGCGCTCCTGGAGGAAGGCCGAGGCCGCCGCCGCGATCCCGAGGATGATCAGGAGGGACAGCGTGCCGGGCCGCCGGCCTGCTTCGAGCGCCGCCAGGGTCAGCGCGCCGAAGGACACGAACTCGCCGACCGGGATGAAGATCACCCGCGTGACGGTGAAGACCAGCACCAGCGCCAGCGCCAGGAGCGCGTAGATGGCCGCGTTGGTGACGCCGTCCTGGACGAGGATGAGACCGATGGAGAGGTCCAAGGCGTTCTCGGGGCGCGCGCGCGGCTTCCGGATGGGTCGTCGGCGGTGCCGGACGCCGCCGCCCGTCTCCGGCGCGCGCCGCCCGTGTCCGGCCGGAGGCCTCGCGCCGGCGCCTCTTGCCCGCTATGTTCGCAACCCGTCAAGCGAGCGGCTGGTTCGACTTTCGCGCGGCCACCTCCTCCTTCCAGCGTAGGAACGTGGCCGCCTCCCCGCTCGACATCTTGCTCGGGACCCTGCGCGGCAGCCCTCCGCGGCTCCCGTCGCTCGTGATCACCATCTTCGGCGACGCGGTCGTGCCGCGCGGCGGCGCCGTATGGCTCGGCACGCTGGCGCGGCTCGTCGAGGCGCTCGGGATCGGGGAAGGGGCGCTCAGGACGGCGATGTCGCGCCTCACGGCGGACGGATGGCTCCTGCGCAGCCGGGCCGGCCGCAACAGCTTCTACCGGCTGGCGCCGAAGGGACGGCACACGTTCGAGGTCGCGACGGAGCACATCTACAA
>CALMTJ010000034.1 GCA_937872715.1 uncultured Methylobacteriaceae bacterium | reverse complement strand
GGTGGTGGGCGCGACAGGGATTGAACCTGTGACCCTTCGCGTGTGAAGCGAATGCTCTGCCGCTGAGCTACGCGCCCGTCCTCCGGCCCGTCTAGGAGGGCGGGGAAGCGCGGTCAAGAAGCGCGGGGTCCGGTCCGCCGAACATGCGGCGACGAAACGGCGGATTAACGTCAATAAGGTGGTGGAGTGGATGGCAGCGTGCCGTCATGCTCTGTAGAAGGGAGACGGCTTCCCGGTCGGAGGCCCTTGAGAAGAGGCATCCATGCGTCGCGTCGTCACCTTCCTGTCCGGGCTCGTCTGTGCGGCGGCCCTCGCCACCTCCGCGTCCGCCTACGAGATCGATCCGCTGACCCGGATGCCGGTCATGCCGAATTACGGCGCCGCCCCTCAGGCCAGCGCCATCCCGCGCGAGGTCGTTGCCTTCGACGGCAATTACCGGCCCGGCACCGTCGTCGTGTCCACGAGCGAGCGCCGCCTCTACTTCGTCCTGCCGAACGGACAGGCGATCCGGTACGGCGTCGGCGTCGGCCGGCCGGGCTTCACCTGGTCGGGCACGAAGACGGTCGTCAACAAGCGGGAATGGCCGTCCTGGACGCCGCCGGCCCAGATGCTGCGCCGCCGCCCCGACCTGCCGCGCCACATGGCGGGCGGGCTCGACAATCCGCTCGGCGCGCGCGCCATGTATATCGGCGGCTCGCTCTACCGCATCCACGGCTCGAACGAGCCGGATTCGATCGGCCAGGCGGTGTCCTCCGGCTGCATCCGCATGCTGAACGACGATGTGGTCGACCTTTACGACCGCGTGCGCGTCGGCGCCAAGGTCGTCGTCCTGCGCTGAGCCGGCCGGGAGGGCGGCCCCGGCCGCTCTCCTTTCAAGGGCTGACGGAGGCTCCTCACCTCCTCATCCTGAGGAGCGAAGCGGAGCGCAGCCTCGAAGGACGCAGGACGTTCTTGCGTGCTTCGAGGGCCGCCTTCGGCGACCAGCTCAGCATGAGGGCCGAAGAGATGGCCCGTCCACGACTCTCACTCCCGTGACAGGCCTGCCTCGGCGAGCCGTCGGAGGTAGCCCGACATGATCTCGTCCTGCCGCTCCCCGAGGTGCCGGAGGTAGGACCAGCTGAAGAGCCCGGTGGAGTGCCCGTCGTCGAAGACGAGCCGCACCGCGTAGTTCCCGACCGGCTCGCTGCCGACGATGCGGATGGCGGCCTTCCCGGCGACCCGCCGCGTCTCGTGGGCCGCGTGGCCGTGACCCTCGGCCGCCGGGCTCTCGACGCGCAGGAGCTCCGCGGGAAGCTCCAGCCGGAGCCCGTCCTCGAAGGCGACGGCGAGGACCATCTTGTCGGGTGACAGCCGAATCTCGGTCGGCCAGGAAGCTTCGGTCACGGCTCGTCTCGCGCCCGGGTGCGCGTCGTTGACCCTGGGCCGTCCCGACCTACATTAGAGACCGTCACGAGTCCCGCCGAAACCGGTCATGCATCCCGACCTCCCATCCTCCCTCGCGCCGGGCAGGCGCGGCGGGCTCGTCGACCCGTTCGGGCGGCGGGTGACGTATCTGCGCGTGTCGGTGACGGACCGGTGCGACCTCCGCTGCGTGTATTGCATGTCGGAGGACATGGCCTTCCTGCCGAAGCGCGATCTCCTGACGCTGGAGGAACTGGACCGCGTCTGTTCCGCCTTCGTCGGCCGGGGCGTCCGCAAGCTCCGCGTCACGGGCGGCGAGCCGCTGGTGAGGCGGGACGTGATGGGGCTCTTCCGCTCCCTGTCGCGGCATCTCGCATCCGGGGCGCTGGACGAATTGACGCTCACCACCAACGGCACGCTGCTCGACCGCTTCGCCCCCGACCTCGCCGCGTGCGGGGTGCGGCGGCTCAACGTGTCGCTCGACTCGCTCGACCCCGAACGCTTCCGCCGCATCACGCGGCGGGGCGACCTCGCTCAGGTCATGCGCGGCCTCGACGCCGCCCAAGCGGCCGGCCTCGCCGTGAAGATCAACGCCGTCGCGCTGAAGGGCGTGAATGACGACGAGATCGAGACCATGGTGACCTGGGCGCACGGGCGCGGCATGGATCTCACCTTCATCGAGGTGATGCCGCTCGGCGAGGTCGAGCGGGACCGCATGGACCAGTTCATGCCGTTGACCGCCGTCAGGGCGCGGCTCGCCTCAGCCTTCACGCTGAGCGAGCTTCCCGACCGGACGGGCGGACCGGCCCGCTACGTGAGGGTCGCGGAGACGGGCGGCCGGGTCGGCTTCATCACGCCGCTCACGCATAATTTCTGCGAATCCTGCAACCGGGTGCGCCTCACCTGCACGGGCCAGCTCTTCATGTGTCTCGGCCAGGAGGACGCGGCGGATCTCCGGGCCGCCATGCGGACCTCCGAAGGCGACGAGAAGCTCCTGGCCGCCATCGACGAGGCGATCTCGAGGAAGCCGAAGGGGCACGATTTCGTCATCGCACGCCGGGCCGCCCCGGCATTGTCCCGGCACATGAGCGTCACGGGCGGCTGATCCCGGCGGGCCGCGAGGCTGAAGGCTCGGGAACGCCGGCCCGGACCGTCCAGATCGCGGCGGCCCCGAGCGTCGCGGCCCACCAGCCCTGCCAGGCGCCGTGCCCGACCAGCATGACGGCCGCCGCCGCCGCGATCAGCCCGATGGCCGGCACGGTCACGGCCCGCGGCGCGGACGCGGCACCCTGGACGAGCAGGACCGCTACCAGGGCCGCCAGCATCGCCCCGACCGCGCCCGTCTCGACCCAGATCTGCAGGAAGCCGTCGTGGGGATGGCCGATGGCCAGGAGCTCGCGACGCTCGGGCGGGATTTCGGCCGCGACGCTGTCCCTCGGCATGGCGGCCGAGGTCCCAAAC
>CALMTJ010000033.1:6825-9423 GCA_937872715.1 uncultured Methylobacteriaceae bacterium | reverse complement strand
GTCGATGTCCAGCAGACTGGTCGAGCAGGCCGCCCACATCCTGACGCCGCAGACGAACCTGTCGGTGACGGAGCGCACTTTGTCCGTAGTGGGCGGGCTCGCCCTGGCGGCGGTCGGCGCGAAGCCCCGGCCGAACATGTGGTTCAGCCTCGCCGCCATCGTCCTCGGCTCGGCGCTCGCCATCCGCGGCGCCACCGGTCATTGCGCCGTCAAATCCGCCCTGTCCGGGTCCTCGCCCGAGGAGGCGTGAGGGCGAAGGCCCGGGGGAAGTCTCCCGGGCCTCGGCCGCTGGTCCCTCAGGCCGTGCGGCGGCCCGCGATCATGCCGTAGATCAGCAGCACCACGCAGGCGCCGACCACCCCGCCGATGAACCGGGCGCCGTCGTTCGGCCCGTACCACCCGACCAGCTGGCCGAGATAGGTGCCGACGAACATCCCGATGATACCGAGGATCGTGGTGAGGATGAAGCCCTGCGGCTCGTTTCGCCCCGGCATGATGAACTTGGCGACGATCCCGACGACGAATCCGACGATGATGGTCCAAAGAATGCCCATGTAGGCCCGTCCCCCATTTCGATGTTGGGAAAACGTGCGTGCCGTCCGCCGGTTGCAGCGAAACGGCCAAGCTTGGAAAATAATTGACGGCAGCGTGGCCGCGAGACAGGCTGGAGCATGGACCCGCACCTCATCACCGATCCGGACGTCCTGCATGCGCGCTACGGCGAGCCGTCCGAGAACGCCGTGGTCAAAGAACTGGACCGTCTCATTCCCGAGTACCGGGCCTTCATCGAGGCGTCTCCCTTCCTGACGCTGGCCAGCGCCGGCCCGGACGGGCTCGACTGCACGCCCCGGGGCGATGCGCCGGGCTTCGTCCGGATCGCCGACGACCGCACGCTGCTCATCCCCGACCGGCGGGGCAACAACCGGGTCGATTCGCTCTCCAACATCCTCCACGATCCGCGGGTGGCGCTGCTGTTCCTGGTGCCGGGCATCACGGAAACGATCCGGGTGAACGGGCGGGCGTCGATCAGCGTCGCGCCCGACCTCCTGGAGAGCTTCGTCACGGACGGCAAGGCGCCGCGCTCGGTGCTCGTCGTCGCGGTCGACCGGGTCTATTTCCAGTGCGGCAAGGCCGTCATCCGGTCGGAGCTGTGGAACCCGGACCGCCACCTGCCGCGCTCCGCCCTGCCGAGCCCCGGCCGCATCCTGAAGGCGTGCAGCGCGGGCCGCATGGACGCGGACGCCATCGACGCCGCCTACCCGAAACGGCTCGCCGAGACCCTCTGGTAGCGCCCGGCCCGCGAGCGCGGTACGGGAGCCCGCCCGGTTGGCGGGCAGGACGGGGTGGACGGATGAGCATCGACCGCATCGAGAGCGGCCCGCGCATGAGCAAGGCCGTGATCCACGGCGACACGGTGTACCTGTCCGGACAGGTCGCGGACCGCACGAAGGGCGGCAGCGTGGCCGACCAGACGGCCGAGATCCTGGAGATCGTGGACGCGCTCCTGGCCAGGGCAGGCACGGACAAGACGAAGCTCCTGTCCGCCAGCATTTGGCTCACCGACATCGGGAGCTTCGCGGACATGAACGCCGTGTGGGACGGCTGGGTGGCCCCGGGTTGCGCCCCCGCTCGCGCCACGGTGGAGGCGAAGCTCGCGGCCCCGCCCTTCCGGGTCGAGATCGCGGTGATCGCGGCTCGCTGAGACGGCGAACGATTGCCGCTCTCGCCCGTTGACCCGACAAGATCGACGGAGCGGCCATGAGCAATGCCGGTTACGGAAACCACGACGCGCCTCCGCCCGCCCCGGCCGGCCAGGCCGCCGCTTCGGGCAGGCCGGCCGTGGCGCTGACCGATTCGGCCGGGCGGCCGTTGCCGATGGACCGGACCGTTCCGGCTCCCGAGGCCGTGGCCGGGAACACGGAGGCGGGTTCCGCGACACCGGGCGCCGGCGCCCTTTCCGACAGCGGAAACGGCGGCGACGTCGACCCGGGCGCGGGCTAGCCCTGCAATCGATGCGTCCTGGAGGATCCGGTATGGTGATGAAGAAGCCCGACGACAGGGTCGGCACCGCCCATGACAGCGGCGCCTGGAAGCAGACGCCCGAACAGGAGGCCGCCCGGGGAACGGGCGGAGAGGACGGGCGCCCGGAGCCGAAATCCGCCGCGGATTGGGCGGAGCGCGGCGCCGCCGGCGGCGAGCCCGGGCGCCCGCCGGTTGCGATCGGCGGCAACAGCCAGGGTCAAGGCGACCGCATGCCGTCCGGCGGCGGCACGGTCTCGAACGCGCCGGCCTCCGCGAGCAAGCCGTTCGACGTCACGGCCCGGCCTGACGTGGATGCCGGGCCAAGCCCGGCCACCACGAACCGATGGTGATCGGCTTCTGTGAGGGGCTTTTGATGGCCGTTCGGCATCTCGAAGCGGGCTGCCGGACGCAGCGGTGGACGCTCGGCTCCGCGTCGTTCAGGGTCGATGGGCTCGGCTCGCCGCCTTGCGCGGGACGGAGGGTGGCGTAGTCTCGGCGCGGGTCGGGGCTATCGCGCGGCATTCCTCCCGGCGCCGAAGGGAGTCCAGGCATGAACGGAGGTCCGATCCGGTTGCG
>CALMTJ010000033.1:0-6815 GCA_937872715.1 uncultured Methylobacteriaceae bacterium | reverse complement strand
CCACCGCCGGCCGCGGGATCCCCACCGCGAACTCTCCGAGGCGAAGCACGACGACGGCGCCATGTCGCAGCTCCGGCATCTGTGCCTGGACGAGCTCGGCATATGCCTCCCCTCCGACGAGGAGGTCATCACCTGCCTGGCGCATATGGTCGATGCCGGCAGGCTGATCATCGACCGGGCGGTGTCCCTCCTGACCCCCATCACCGCCGCCCAACTCTCCCTGGCCTTTCCCAGGGCGGACGCGACCTATCTCGAGAGCGTCGCGAAGGAGCTGAACAACGATCTTCCCGGCTACGGCCTAGACAGCGTTCTGAGGAGGGCTCACTTCTTCGCGCAATTGAGAGAGGAGAGCGGGCCGGGGCTCGATCGTGCGGCGGAGGGCTTCCAGTACCCTCCGAACAGGCTCGTGAAGACGTTCGGCTATTACGGCCACCACAAGGACGAGGCGGAGACCGACGGGTACACGGCCACCCGGAGAGCGAACGAGGAGGTCATCGCCAACAAAGCCTACGCGAAGAGATACGGCAACGGAGACGTCGCGAGCGGGGACGGCTGGAAATACCGGGGCAGGGGCCTCATTCAGATCACGTTCCGTGACAATTACCGGGAGATCAACCAGCAATACGGCAAGCTGTATCCCGGGAGCGGAGTCGACTTCATGTCGAATCCCGAGATGATGGAGACGTTTCCGTACAGCATCAGGTCGGCCGTGTGTTTCTGGGCGTGGAAGAAGCTCGCCAAGATCGCCGATCACGGAACTCTCGATGCGAACGTGGACGAGGTCACTCAGGTCGTCAACAAGAACACGGACAGCTACGAGAGGCGGCAAGGCCATTTTCGCCGCATGCTGAAAGCCTTCCAATGGCATGCAGGCTGAAGGGAGCTCTCGCGGTCCTCCTGCAGGTCTGGCTCCTCCAGGAGCCGGCTCACGCTGCCGGACGCCATCTCTGCAGGCAGGACGAGAACGTCCTGTTCTCGTGCGGCATCCGTAGCAAGAAGGCGTCGCTGTGCGTCTCACGCTCGTCGGGCGCGGTCACGCAGATCTCCTACCGGTTCGGAACCGCAGCGAAGACCGAGCTGGAATACGTGGCGAACGCGTCCAATGGCCTGCATTTCGCCGCCGACGTCCTGCCGGCGGCTCCCGGGGCGTCCGTCAGGCAGGTGTGGTTCGTTCGCGGCGACGTCCGGTATCTGGTCACCCAATGCGTCGGAGGGGAATGTTCGCGGGAAGCCGGGCTGACGGTCTTGCGAAGGGGACATGTCGTTTCCGACAAGACCTGCGGCGAGGCGGATGACGACCTCGTCGGGTTCGACCGCGACGTCGTTCGTTTCGGGTCGGGCATGACGGACAGCGCCTCGGCGACCGATCTTCTCCGCCTGGAGGACGGACACAACCCGATCGAGCGGCTGTATTCGGCGGGCAGGCGCCGCTGAAGCGTGCCTCCGCCGGCGGGGACCGCGCCGGCGCCTAGAGATGGTGACCCGCGTCGGACGGACAGCCTGACCGGCAGGAAGCGGGCCAGGAACGGGCCGATCGCGATCCGCCCTTCGAGCCGTGCGACCGCCATCCCGACGGATCGGCGGATGCCGCTCGCGAAGGCGAGATGGCGGTTCGGCTGCCGGGCGCTGTCGAACCGGTCCGGGACGGCCTCCGGCCCGTGGTCGGCCACCCCGATGGAGAGCGTGACGGGATGCCGGCCGACAGCGGGACGCCGGACTCGGCCGCGACGGTGGTTCTCCTGTCGCCGGGCCGGACGCGAATCGCCGGCCCGCGCCCAGGCTCCCGCGAACCCCGTCGACATCCCCTCTGCGCCGGCGGCGGAGGGTGTTCTCCCCCGGGATAACGTCATCGGGCAGGTAGACTTCGTTCACACCTGTATGCGGGCCTCCGATTCGAGCCGGCCGAGTCGGCCGAACCCGTTGCGATTGTGCAACAGGCCGGGGCAAAGCCCTTCCGGAGGGCCGGTAACCCGCTCGGATCGATTGATCGGTCGGAACGCCTCGATCATGGTGAGGGTGCGGCGGGGGCGTCTCCGGCGCGACTTGGTCCAGGCTTTAGCGGGCACCGCGATGGGGGACCGGGTGATTGGGGAAAAGGGACGCGTGTTCGAAGGTTCCATCAGGGACCGAGGCAGGCAGCCACACCCCGGGGATCTAACTTCGGAGAGAAACATGAAGCTCGTTAAGAGCCTTCTCCTCGGATCCGCCGCAGGTCTCTGCGCGGGTGCCGGGGCACAGGCTGCCGACCTTCCGATGAGGAAGGCGGCTCCGGTCGAATACGTTCGGGTCTGCACCGCTTACGGCGCCGGCTTCTTCTACATCCCGGGAACCGACACCTGCCTTCGGGTCGGCGGTCGCGCCCGGTTCGAGTATCAGTTCACGCAGCAGAACACGCGCGCTTCGAGCGTGTCCGGCTATCGCGGCCTCGCCCGTATCAACATCGACGCCCGTACGCAGACCCCGTACGGCGCGCTGCGGGCCTTCGTCCGCATCGAGGTCGCGTCCCGGACCGGCGGCTATCTGAAGTCCGGAACGGCCGAGCGTTACGCTCTGTCCTTCACGGCGTCGGGTCAGGACACGTTCAACCAGGCTCAGAAGTTCGTCGAAGTCGATAAGGCGTTCGTGCAGTTCGCCGGCCTGACCGCCGGTCGCGCGCAATCGTTCTTCGACTTCTACTCCGGCGACGTGGAGATGATCGGTTCGGGCAACTACTCGAGCACGAACACCAACCTGTTCGCCTATACGGCCACCTTCGGGTCGGGCTTCTCGGCGACGGTCGCGGCCGAAGATCCGACGGCCCGGCGTAACCCGGTGTTCCTGAGCGCTCAGGCCGGCACGGTCGGCCTCGCGGCCGGCGCGGCCCCCGCGGCGCAGAACGGCGTGAACTTCCTGTCGGGCGCCATTCCGTTCGGCTTCGTGGCGGTCGCCCGGAATGCGGCCGGCATCCCGACGGCAGCGGTCGCCCTCGACGTCGGACAGCGCAACAACATGCCCGACTTCGTCGGCGCCCTCCGCTACGACGCGGCCTGGGGTTCGGCGCAGGTCTCCGGTGCGGTCCACGAGATCCGCGTCGGCACCTATAACGGCGGCAATCCGTCTGCGCCGTTCACGGCCACGCCGTTCGCGGTCGGCGCGGGCGCTGCCGCGGCCGCTGCCGCCGTCGTCGCGAACGCGCAGGTGCCGTCTGCCGCCTACGGGTTCGCCTTCCAGGGCGGTCTGAAGATCAACGTGCCGCAGCTTGCCCCGGGCGATCAGCTCTGGTTGCAGGGAGCCTACGCGCAGGGCGCTTCGTCCTTCACGGGGGCCTTCAACCCGCCCGGCACGGAGACCAACACGAGCGGCATCACGAACCGTTTCGTGGTGAACCAGGACGATGCGGTCGTCGATTCCTTCGGCCGGATCCACAAGACGGAGACCTTCTCCGTGTCGGGCGCCTTCCTGCATTACTTCACGCCGGAGGTTCGCGGAGCCCTGTTCGGCACCTACGCTCAGGTGAACTATGACGCAGCTCTCCGGACCGGCGTGACCGGCCCGGCCGGCATCACGGGCGGCGCCGCGGTCGTCAACCCGTTCAACCCGACGCTGAAGAGCTTCGAGGTGTTCTACGGCGGCGGCAACCTGATCTGGTCGCCGGTGCGTGACCTCGATATCGGTGTCGAGGTTGTCTACGAGCGCATCAACATCGCCGGCCGGGTGGCCGACAACAACAAGGGCGGCACCGCGGCAGCCGGCGCCACCGTGGTCGGCGGAACGGGTCGGACGACCTCGTTCGACGACAACATCCTGGCCCGCTTCCGCGTCCAGCGCGACTTCTAAGATCGCCTGAGTTCACTCGGGTTCTCGAGCCCCGGCCGAAAGGCCGGGGCTTTTTCGTTTCGGGACTTCGATGCCGGTCATTCGGCCGGCGAGCGTCGGGCCGCGCCGGACGGAAATCCCGCCGTCATGGCCGGGCTCGGCCCCGGCCATCCACGCCGCCGGGGCCGTGACATTTGCACGTCGTTTCGCTGCACCTGGGGTCGTGGGTGGCCCCAGGCCAAGCCCGGCCACGACGGCGCTCGACCGGTCGCGGTCGCGGGTCAGGTGCCCGACAGGCCTGCCGTCATCCGTCGAAACGGTCGAGGAAGCCCCGGATGGCAGACAGGACATCCGGCGTGTGGAGGAGCGGGGTGTGGCCCTGGTCCGGCACGGTGACGAGGTCGAGGTCGGGGTGGACCTCCCGCATCCGATCGGCCGTCTCCGGCGAGAGCAGGTCCGAATTCGCGCCCCGGACGAGCAGGACCGGAACCCGCTTCAGCCCGTCGAACAGGTGCCAGAGGTCGGGGATGTCGCTGTCCGGCCCGACAGGGTCCAGCGTCCGGGCGAGGGCGGGATCATAGGAGAGCCGTAGCCGGCCGCCGGTCTCGCTCCAGGTCGCCGCCGCCCAGCTCTGCCAGTCGCGGTCCGAGAGGTTCGGGAATTGGGCGCCGAACAGCGCCTCCAGCGTGCCGGCGGCCTCGTTGAGGTCGCGCGGCGTCGAGAGCTTGCCGACGTAGCCCTTGATGCGGAGGAGCCCGGCGCGTTCCACGACGGGACCGATGTCGTTCAGCACCGCTCCGGCGACGATGCCGGGGTCGGACGCGGCGAGCGCCATCGTCAGGATGCCGCCCCTCGACGTGCCGACGAAGACCGCCCGGGAGATCCCGGCGGCCGCGAGGATCACCTTCAGGTCCGCCACCTCGACCGGCACGCTGTAATGGTCCGGATCGCCGTCGTGGTCCGAGCGGCCGCGGCCGCGGTAATCGACGGCCAGCACGTGACGGGGCTCGTCGTCCGGATTCGTCAGGGCGGCGGCCAAATTGTGGAAATCGGCGGAATTGCGGGCGAGGCCGGGAAGGCACACGACGGCCGGACGCTCCTCCGTCTCGTCGCCGTAGGATCGGGCGAAGAGCTTGAGCCCGTCCTCCGACCGCGCCCAGATCTCGCGAAACCGACGTGCCATGGCGTCTCCTCAGAGGTGCTGACGGTCAGAGTCCGATTCGTAAGAGAAACGGTCCGCTCCCGCCACCTTCCGTCAGCCCCACGCCGCGAGTGGAGACGCGAAGCGCGAGACGGCCCTAAGAGCCCGTCTGAAAACTCCTCCTCATGCTGAGGTGGCCGCCGCAGGCGGTCCTCGAAGCACGCCCCCGGACTGCCATCCGGGGGCACGCACGGCTGTTGTGCGTCCTTCGAGGCCGATCTCCGATCGGCACCTCAGGAGGAGGAGGATGGAAAATTTCCAAACCGCCTCTAAGGAGCGGCGCCGCCCTTGAGGTCGCGATCGGTCACCATCGCGCTCCGGGTCCCGAGGCGGCGGCGATAGACCTGGAGGTTCTCCATCACCCGCTGGACGTAGTTGCGGGTCTCGGAGAAAGGGATGCGCTCGACCCAATCGACGGCGTCGATCCCGGGATCGCGGGGGTCGCCATAGGCCGCGATCCATTTGCGGACGTTGCCCGGGCCCGCGTTGTAGGACGCGAAGGTGAGGATGTGGGAGCCCTTCCAGCTCTCCATCAGCTCGCCGAGATGGGCCGAGCCGAGGCGGGCGTTGTAGGAGGCGTCGAGGAGGCGCGCGGGGTCGAACTCGACGCCGAACCTGCGGGCGGTCGCCTCCGCGGTCGCCGGCATCAGCTGCATCAGGCCGCGCGCCCCGGCGCCCGAGCCCGCGGCCGGGTCGAAGGCGCTCTCCTGGCGGGCGATGGCGTGCACCATCGGCGCCTCGACCCGGGGTGCGGAGGCCGGCTCGTAGGCCGGGATGCCGATGGTCGGGAAGGCCTCCTCGTCGAGAGGCAGCCCGCGCTGGGTCGCGCCTTTGCCGAGCGCGAGCAGCGAGCGGGCGTCCCGGTAGGCGAGGGCGAGGTCGCCGACCGCGTCGAGCTCGGCGACGTTCGGGTTGGTCCGGGCGAGGTCGGCGATGAGCGGTGCCGCGACGTCCCGCAGTCCGGCCGCGTACAGGATCCCGATCGCCTGGACGGCGGGCGCCCTCGCGGCGGCGATACGCTCCGGGCTCGCCGGGTCGGTTCCGGGCCGGATCGGCAGGTCGGAGGTGCCGATCTTAGCGGCCGCGCGCGGGCCGGAATACGTGGTGCCGAGCCGAGCCGCCTCGCCGAAGAAGGCCCGCGCATCCGCCCCGGCGCCCGCCTCCTCGGCCGCCCGGCCGCGCCAGAACGCCGCCCGGGCGACGGAGATCGGGGTGGCGGCGATCGCCGCCATGCGGGCGAAGTGGCCGGAGGCGATCGCCGGATCCCTCAGGAAACGGAGCGCGATCCAGCCCGCGTGGAACTCCTCCTCGATCCGCTTCTCCGGGCTCTCCGCCACGTGGCCGGCCACGGTGGCGTAGGCCGCCTTCGCGTCACCCCCGTCGAGGAGCTTGCGGGCGAGTATGCGGCGCTCCGTCCACCATTCGTCGCCGTCGACCAGGAGCGCCGGATCGCGGGTGGCGGCCGCCAGGACGGTCGCGGCCTCGCCCGGCTTCTCCGCCCGGCGCAGGAAGAGGGCCTTGGAATACAGGAAGGACGGATCGCCCTTCAGCGCAGCCGGCACGGCCTCGACGAGCTTGCCCGCGTTCGGGGCCTTGCCGGACACGGCGACACGCGCCTTGACGAGCGCGTCATAACCCTTGCCGGCGAGATCGGCGGCGCGTTTCGCCCCGTCCCAGTTCTCCTTGAATAGGAGGCGCTCCATGCGGAAGCGGTGGTCCGCGCTCGTGAGCGCGTCGCCGAACTCGCCCAGGAACCGCCCTTCCAGCTCCCGGCCGAACGTGTCGTTGCGCCACGCGTCGCGAACCAGCCGGGCGGCCT
>CALMTJ010000032.1 GCA_937872715.1 uncultured Methylobacteriaceae bacterium | reverse complement strand
GCCGTCTGCCTCTGGCAGATGCGCGGTTGCGGGCTGTACCCGCGGACCCCCCACGTTCCGGGAGCCGCGTCGTGATCCCGGCGGTCATCTTCGACATCGACGGCACGCTGATCGATTCCAACGACCTGCACGCCGCCGCCTGGGTGGAGGCGCTCCGCCATTTCGATGTCGAGGTGCCCTATCCCGCCATGCGTCATCAGATCGGCAAGGGCGGCGACCAGCTCCTTCCCGTCTTCCTCCCGCCGGACCGGGCCGAGCGGGACGCGGAGGCGATCTCCGCCTTCCGGACCGGGCTCTTCAAGCGGAGCTACCTTCCGCATGTCCGGCCGTTCCGGGCGTGCCCGCCCTGTTCCGGAAGCTGCGGCTCGCCGGACACAGGATCGCGCTCGCCTCGTCCGGCAAGGCCGAGGAGGTGGAAGCCTACGCGAAGCTCGCGGGGATCGCCGACCTCGTGGACGTGTCGGTCTCGGCCGACGACGCGGAGAGCTCGAAACCGGCTCCCGACATCTTCGCGGCCACCTTGCGGAAGCTCGCGCCGCTGGCCGCACGGGATTGCATCGTGGTCGGCGACACGCCCTATGACGGCATGGCGGCCACCGGCGCGGGCCTGCGCTGGGTCGGCGTGTTGAGCGGCGGTTTCCCCGAAGGCGAGCTGCGCGAAGCGGGCGCCGTCGCGATCTTCCGCGACCCGGAGGACATCCTGGCGAATTACGGCACGTCCCCGTTCGCGACGGGCTGAAGGAAGCCGGTCCCGGGACCTACGGCGACTCAGACCTCCCTCATGCAGAGGCGGCCCCTCGAAGCACACATTCCGGGCTGTCCATTCCGTCAAGGCGAGCGGAGCGAAGCGGGCCAGCCGGCAGAGCGTCGGCTTCTGGGTTGCTTCGTCGGCTACGCCTCCTCGCAAAACGGCGGGCCAGGCTCTCAGGTGAAATCGACGCGATGCACCTTGAGCGGGACGTCGGAGAAGGTCGGGTCGAGGAAGTCGGCGGGGAGCGGCAGGGGCGTGCGGTCGAGCGCCTCGATCCGCCGGAAGCGCCGAAGCGCGAGCGACACGAAGGTCGAGCAGATCACGCGCTCATATTCCTCCGGCGCGAACGCCCACATGGCCGCCTCCCAGGCCGCGACGCGCCCCAGGCGCGTGAGCCTGGCCAGGTAGCGGGCCTGGAACGCCCAGGGGTCATAGATGGCGGTCCCGAGCTGCGTGAGCTCCGTCAGGAGCTGCGCCCGGCTGGCCGCCATCGCCGGCGGGCGCCTCAGGCGAATGCCGCCCTCCTCCGTGAAGACGTCCTGTATGGACCGGTTTCTGATGTTCGAGCCCGGCATGGCATCCCACACGCGGCCGTAACCATCGTAGATGCCGACATGCGTCCATTCGGAATGGGCGCCGAGACGGGCCATGGCCTGCAATTGCGAGACGGAATTGGCGCGGGCCTTCGTGACGCTCTTGAACAGGAACACGTCGCCCGGGAGCCAGTCGTCCAGATTCGGCAGGTAGTGATCCGAGCCGCAGCGGACCGTGTAGGGAACGACCGCGTCATCGAGCGCCAGGACGGGGCCCGGCGTCGATTCGAGGTGCTTACATCCTACGAGAAGCGCCTGCATCGCTCTCGGATACCACCCCTCCGACGACCTCGCTGCCGGATTCCCATTCGGCCGTGGTCAAGGCGAAGGACGGCGACGAGACGGCGGCATCGCTCCCGATCGGGATGACCGGGCTGAACCCTCGCGGCCAATCGCGAGCCGTTATCGGTCGCAGCTGGATCTCGTCCCCCTTGATCGCTTCACCCCTCACCAGGGAACCGATCCCGGGTGTCGCGCCATGACCAACGGAGATCAGCATGGCGCGATCCCGCTCGTAGACCCAGACGTCCAGGCGGCACATCTCCGCCGATACGACCCGGTCGATGACCTGACCATGCCAGATTTCATGCATATGGAGGATCGTACCCGTTTCCCGCCAACCGTCAACGGATAAGGACTTCATCCGATCCCGAGCTTCGCCTTCACCAACTCGTTCACCGCTCCGGGGGCCGCCTTGCCGCCGGTCGCCTTCATCACCTGGCCGACGAACCAGCCGGCGAGGGTCGGCTTGGCTTTCGCCTGCGCGACCTTGTCGGGATTGGCCGCCATGATGGCCTCCACGGCCGCCTCGATCGCGCCGGCATCCGTCACCTGTTTCAGGCCGCGGCTCTCGACGAGGGCGCGAGGGTCGCCGCCTTCGCTCCAGACGATCTCGAAGAGGTCCTTGGCGATCTTCCCCGAGATGGTGCCGTCCGCGATGAGGTCGATCACCGCACCGAGCTGGCCGGCGGAGACCGGGCTGTCCTCGATCGCCCGGCCCTCCTTGTTGAGGCGGCCGAAGAGCTCGTTGATCACCCAGTTCGCGGCGGCCTTCCCGTCGCGCCCGGCCGCCACCGCCTCGAAGTAATCGGCCGACGACCGTTCGGCGACGAGCACGCCCGCATCGTAGGGCGTGAGGCCGAAATCCCCCATGAAGCGGGCCTTCTTGGCGTCCGGCAATTCGGGCAGCCCGGCCGAGAGCCCGTCGACGAAATCCTGGTCGAGTTCGAGCGGCAGGAGGTCCGGATCCGGGAAGTAGCGGTAATCGTGAGCCTCCTCCTTGGACCGCATGGCGCGCGTCTCGCCCCGGCCCGGGTCGAAGAGGCGCGTTTCCTGGTCGATCGTGCCGCCATCCTCGACGATCGCGATCTGGCGGCGCGCCTCGTGCTCGATCGCCTGGCCGATGAACCGGATGGAGTTGACATTCTTGATCTCGCAGCGCGTGCCGAGCGGCCCGCCGGGGCGGCGCACGGAGACGTTCACGTCCGCCCGCAGGTTGCCCTTCTCCATGTCGCCGTCGCTGGTGCCGAGGTAGCGCACCAGCTGGCGCAGCGTCTTCACGTAGGCCGCCGCGTCCTCCGGCGAGCGCAGGTCGGGCTTGCTGACGATCTCCATCAGGGCGGTGCCCGCGCGGTTCAGGTCCACGTAGGTGGCGTCCGGGTCCATGTCGTGGATGGACTTGCCGGCGTCCTGCTCCAGGTGCAGCCGCTCG
>CALMTJ010000031.1 GCA_937872715.1 uncultured Methylobacteriaceae bacterium | reverse complement strand
CGCTTCCACCGCTCCCGCTGGTGGAGCTCACGCGGCGCCTGCGCTGTTCCGTCTGCGGCTCGCGGTCCGTCAGGGCCGCGCGCCCGGTGGCGGCGGACATGCCCGCTCCCGCCTCCGGGCAGGGGATCGCGACGCCCCGGGATTTGGCGCGGCTGGTCCGCTCCCGCATGACGCCCGGGCGGCGCTGATACTCTCGGCGCCGAGACCTGCGGAGGAGACCACGCGTGAGCCTCGTGCCGATCCTGATGCCGTCGCCGATGATGCCTCACGTGGTCGAGGCGCTGGAGGGGGCGTTCGCGCTCGAGAAGGCGTGGCTCGCGCCGGACCCTGCGGCTTTCCTGGCAGGGGTCGCGCCCCGGATCCGCGGGATCGCGGCCGGCGGCCACGTCCGGGTCGACGGACCTCTCTTCGACAGGCTGCCCAGGCTCGAGATCGTGTCGAGCTTCGGCGTCGGCTACGACCATATCGACGCCCGGGAGGCCGGGCGGCGCGGCATCACCGTCACCAACACGCCGGACGTCCTCACGGACGAGGTCGCGGATCTCGCGATCGGCCTCCTGCTCGCGACGATCCGGCACCTCCCGCAGGTCGACCGCTACGTCCGGGAAGGACGCTGGCTCGAGAAGCCGTACCAGCTGACGCCGACCCTGCGGGGCCGCAAGGTCGGCATCCTGGGCCTCGGCCGCATCGGCAAGGCGGTCGCCCGCCGCCTCGAAGGCTTCGGCGTGGCCATCTCCTATCACGGCCGCACCCGCCAGGCGGACGTGCCCTACCGCTACCACGAGAGCCTCCTCGGCATGGCCGAGGCCGTGGACGTGCTGGTCTCCGTCGCGCCGGGCGGGGCCGAGACGAGCGGCATCGTGAACGCGGCCGTCTTCCGGGCGCTCGGTCCGACCGGGATTTTCATCAATGTCGGGCGCGGCAGCGTGGTCGACGAGCCGGCGCTGATCGAGGCGCTGCGGTCGGAGACCATCCTGTCAGCGGGGCTCGACGTCTTCGCCGACGAGCCGCGCGTCCCGCCGGAGCTGATCGCCATGGGCCACGTCGTGCTGCTGCCGCATGTCGGCTCGGCCTCCGTCGAGACCCGCCGGGCGATGGGGCAGCTCGTCGTCGACAACCTCCTGTCCTGGTTCGCCGGGGAGGGGCCGCTCACGCCCGTCCCGGAGACGCCATGGCCGGCTACCTGAAGCCGGTCAGGCCGGCCAGGCTATCCGTCGCTCGAAATCCGAGTGCCAGAGCAGTTCCGGCGCAAGCTTGTGGTCGGGGAGGGACACGAGGGCGATCTGCAGGCCGCTGATGCGAGCACGCTTCATGGCGGGCAAGCAGTCGGTGTCGCCGGTGATCAGGATGATACGATCGACACTCCGATCGGCCGAGTACGTCGCGATATCCAGTCCGATCCGCATGTCCACGCCCTTCTGCTCGAAATCCGGCTTGAAGTCCTCGTCAGTCAAGGCAGCGGCAGCGACCGGTATCCGTTTCGGCTTGAAGCCTCTGAATTTCAGCACCCCGCGGCGGACTGCGAACAAGTCCTTCGACGCGAGCACCTTCAGCCAATGGTCTGATCCGGTAAAATCGTGCGATGCTCCGGACACCAGCAACCGGACGGTGCCGTTGAAGGGAGCGCAATCGTAGTACAGCACTCGCAGGAGGGTCTCGTCGGTCAGCACACAGGCGTGCGCCACCTTCTCGATGTAGTCGGGCTCGTAACGGTGCTTGGCGATGCGGGCCACCGCGCGCAGATGACCGCCGTCGATGAGGACGACAACGCGTGTCATGTCATAAAAAACCCCCGAGCGTCGCCGCTGCGGGGGTTTTAATGATTGCCCGCCTACGGGCGTAACGGATAGGTGCCCAATTTGGGTACCGGATACATTATTGTCAACCCGAAAAGTTGCTGATCGGTGAGCGTCTCGGCTTCATCGCACGTCCGCCGGCTTACCAGTTTTGTGCGAGATCCTGGTCCGCCGCTCCCAGTACAGGAGGTACAGGCCGGACGAGATGACGATCGCGCCTCCGCCGACCGTCCAGCCGTCCGGCACGTCGCCGAAGACGAGGTAGCCGAGCGCCGCCATCCAGATGATCTGAGTGTAGATGAAGGGCGACAGAACGGGCGCCGGCGCCCGGGCATGCGCGAGGATCAGGAGGTAATGGGCGGCGGCCGCGAAGCCGCCGATCGCGACCAGCAGCAACCAGTGGAGGAGGGTCGGAGGCGCCGTCCACACGAAGGGCAGGACCGGCGTCATCAAGATGACGCCGACGAGGCCGGAATAGGCGAGCGTCGTGGACGACCTGTCGTGCCGGGCGAGCATCCGGGTGACGATGGCGTAGAACGCGTACAGGATCGTGCTCGCGACCGTCAGCAAGGCGGCGGGATGCAGGGTGCCCGGCGTCGGCCGCACGACGGCCAGCACGCCTGCGAAGCCGACCGCGACCGCGGCGAGCCGCCGCGTCCCGGCCCATTCGCCGAGGAACGGACCCGCCAGGAGCACGACCAGGAGAGGCATCGCGAACTGGATCGCCATGGTCTGCGTGAGCTGCAGGTAGCGGAGCGCGAAGAAGTTCAGCACCGTGCAGCCGAGGAGCAGCGCCGAGCGGACGATCTGCAGGGGCAGCCGGTTCGAATGCATGAGCCGCGGCGAGGTGACCGGGTTCAGGACCAGCGAGACGAGCAGCACGTTGGACGCGTAGCGCGCCCACGTCGTCATCAACGGGTCGAAGCTCCGATTCAGGAACTTCGCCGTCGTGTCGCAGCAGGCGAAGCCGATCACGGCGACGCACATCAGTGCGATCGCCAGGGAGCGCTGGCGCGGCGTCTCCGGGCGGGTGCCCGAGGCTTCCGGGCTCTCCGGAAGGGCCTCGCGCGCCGCGCCGCTCACGGACCGGGCCGGTCCGGGTCCATGTCCTCCGGGACCTCGCCCGGGCGCGACCCGGCCGGCGGGAGACCGTCGGCGTCCACGACGGCGATCGTGGCGAGCGCGATCGCGGTCTGCGTTTCGCGGCCGTCCTGCACGCTGAACACGTCGGCGGCGACGACGGACATCCGCCGTCCCGCCCGGACCACGCGCGCCCGGCAGACGAGCCGCTCGCCCCGGGCGGGGGCGAGGAGGTTCAGCTTGTACTCGGCGGTCAGGCAGGCCTGGCCTTCGCGGAGCCGCGTCGCGGCCGCGATGGTGGTGCCGTTGTCCACCAGGAACGCGGTGACGCCGCCGTGGAAGAAGCCGTGCTGCTGGAGGAGGTCGGGCCGTCGCGCCACCGAGATCGTGGCGCCGCCGGGCTCCAGCGCCGACAGGTCCGCGCCCATGAGCTGCATGAAGCCCTGGGCGGCGACACGCTCCCGGATGGTGCGGGCCAGATGGGCGAAGGGGGGCTGGGCCATGCCCGCTTGTAGCGCAACGACGCGGCCGGGGAACCCGGCCGGGCAGATGACCCTTGCGGCGGGCGCGCCGGCCGGGCACGGCTTGTGCATCACGGGCGGGACAAGGCAGGGCGATCGCGATTGGCCAGGCTCGACGGCGACGAACCTCCCCGGCTTGAGCTCACGGGGATCACCAAGACGTATCCGGGCGTCCGGGCGAACGAGGACATCTCGTTCGCGGTCGCGCCCGGCGAGATCCTGGCGCTGCTGGGCGAGAACGGCGCCGGCAAGTCGACCCTCGTGAAGATCGTCTACGGGCTGGTATCGGCCGATGCGGGCGAGATCCGGTTCGACGGCGTCCCGGTGGCGGTCGCGAGCCCGCGCGCAGCTCGCGCGCTCGGCATCGGAATGGTGTTCCAGCACTTCTCGCTCTTCGACAACCTGTCGGTGATCGAGAACATCGCGCTCGGCCTGGACGAGACCGTGCCGCGCGCCGAGCTCGCCCGCCGGGTCGGCGCGATCCTGTCCGCCTACAGCTTGCCGCTCGACCTCGACCGGCCGGTCCACACGCTGTCCGTCGGGGAGCGCCAGCGGATCGAGATCGTCCGGGCGCTGCTCGTGCGGCCGAAGCTCCTGATCATGGACGAGCCGACCTCCGTCCTCACGCCGCAGGAGGTGGGGCGCCTCTTCGACACCCTGCGGCGCCTCGCCAGGGAGGGATGCTCCATCCTCTACATCTCCCACAAGCTGGGCGAGATCAAAGCCCTCTGCCACCGGGCCGTGATCCTGCGGGGCGGGCGGGTGGTGGGCGCCTGCGACCCGGCCGTGGAGACGACCCGCCGGATGGCCGAGCTGATGATCGGCGCG
>CALMTJ010000030.1:786-2417 GCA_937872715.1 uncultured Methylobacteriaceae bacterium | reverse complement strand
TTCCCCCCGGACCGGCGGCGGCGGCCCTCCAGCCCCGGCCGCCCCCGTCCCCGAGCTCCAGGTCACGACACACTTCTCCTTCCTGCGCGGGGCGTCGTCGCCGAACGAGCTGTTCGCGGCGGCGGCGCTGCTCGGCATCCCGGCGCTCGGCATCGTCGACCGCGGCTCCGTCGCCGGGATCGTGCGCTGCTGGGAGGCGTCCAAGGCGACGGGCGTCCGGATGATCGCGGGCGCGCGGCTCAACCTCCGGGACGGCCCCTCCCTCCTCGTCTACCCGACCGACCGGGACGCGTGGTCGCGCCTGACCCGCCTCCTCTCCCTCGGCAAGGGGCGGGCCGGCAAGGGAGGCTGCACCCTCGACCTCGCCGACGTCGCCGAGTGGAGCGAGGGCCTCCTCGCCATCCTGGCGACGGACAAGCCGGACGGGACGCTCGCGGCCGATCTCGGCCGGCTGCGGAAGGTCTTCGGCGATCGCTTCTATTGCGGTCTGACGCGCCGCTTCAGGCCGGACGACCACCTCCTCATGGAGGCGGTGGCTGGCGCGGCGAGGAGCGCGCGGGTGCCGCTCGTCGCCATGGGCGACGTGCTCTACCACGCGGCCGAGCGGCGCATCCTCCAGGACGTCGTGACCTGCATACGGCTCGGCATCACGATCGACGAGGCCGGGTTCCGGCTGGACGCCCATGCCGACCGGCACCTGAAGGGACCGGACGAGACGGCCCGGCTCTTCGCCCGCCATCCGGACGCGCTCGAGGGCGCGAGGGCCGTCGCGGATCGCTGCCGCTTCGATCTCGGCCAGCTGCGATACCAGTACCCCCACGAGGTCGTCGAGCCCGGGCTCACGGCCCAGGGGACGCTGGAGCGCCGCACCTGGGCGGCGGTCACGGCGCGCTACGGGGATGCCCCACCGGAGAACGTCGACACCACCATCCGCCACGAGCTCGCGCTGATCCGCCAGCTCGACTACGCGCCCTACTTCCTCACCGTGCACGCGATCGTCCAGGCGGCGCGGGACATGGATCCCCCGATCCTTTGCCAGGGACGGGGGTCGGCCGCGAACTCGCTCGTCTGCTTCGTGCTCGGCATCACGGCGATCGATCCGACCGAGAAGAATCTCCTGTTCGAGCGCTTCGTGTCGGCCGAGCGGAAGGAGCCGCCGGACATCGACATCGATTTCGAGCACGAGCGGCGCGAGGAGATCATCCAGTGGGTCTACGGCCGTTACACCCGCCACCGGTCGGCGCTCTGCGCCACCGTGATCCGCTACGGCTCCCGCGGCGCGCTCCGCGAGGTCGGCAAGGTCATGGGCGTCCCGGAGGACGTGACGGGCGCGCTGTCCGGCCTCGTCTGGGGCTGGAGCCGCGAGGGGGTCGGCCCGCGGGAGGTCGAGAGCCTCGGCCTCAACGGCGACGACCGGCGCCTGCGCATGACCCTGGACCTCGCCCGCGCGCTCATCGACACGCCCCGGCACCTGTCGCAGCATCCGGGCGGCTTCGTCCTGACGGAGGAGCGGCTGGACGACCTCGTGCCGATCGAGCCCGCCTCCATGCCCGACCGCCAGGTGGTCGAATGGGACAAGGACGATATCGACGCGCTCGGCTTCATGAAGGTCGACCTCCTCGGCCGCGGCA
>CALMTJ010000030.1:0-776 GCA_937872715.1 uncultured Methylobacteriaceae bacterium | reverse complement strand
CCCCGACGCGCCGACGACGCTCGACGCCATCAAGCAGGGCGACGAGGAAACCTACGACATGATCTGCCGGGCCGACACGCTCGGCACCTTCCAGATCGAGTCGCGCGCGCAGATGGCGATGCTGCCGCGCCACAAGCCGCGCACCCTCTACGACCTCACCATCCAGGTCGCGGTGGTGCGTCCGGGGCCCATCCAAGGCGACATGGTCCACCCCTACCTGAAGCGCCGCGCGAACCCGAGCCTCGTCGATTACCCGACGCCCGAGCTCCGCAAGGTGCTGGAGAAAACGCTCGGCGTGCCGCTCTTCCAGGAGCAGGCCATGCGGGTCGCGATCGTGTGCGCGGGCTTCACGCCGGGCGAGGCCGACCAGCTCCGGCGCGCCATGGCGACCTTCAAGGTCACGGGCGGCGTCTCGGCCTTCCGCGACAAGCTCATCCAGGGCATGGTCGATCGGAAATACTCGCTGGAGTTCGCGGAAAAGACCTTCAAGCAGATCGAGGGGTTCGGCTCCTACGGCTTCCCCGAGAGCCACGCGGCCTCCTTCGCGCTCATCGCCTACGCGTCCGCCTGGGTGAAACGCCACCACCCGGAGGTCTTTCTCGCCGCTCTCCTCAATTCGCAGCCGATGGGCTTCTACGCCCCCGCCCAGCTCGTCCGCGACGCCCGGATCAACGGCGTCGCCGTGCTGCCGCCGGACGTGAACCATTCGGCTTGGGACACGAGCCTGGAGGAGGCGCCTGCAAGCCCTCCCCCCTGCGGGGAGGGCCGAGTCGCGC
>CALMTJ010000029.1:2035-2517 GCA_937872715.1 uncultured Methylobacteriaceae bacterium | reverse complement strand
CCGACAAGCCCGACGAAGATCGCCGCGATCAGCTCGATCGTGTCGATGAACCTGTCCATCCCCGACCGGGGCGGCCGCCCCGGTCCGCCGAGACGGTTCGGCTCGTCGTCGAGGGTGCCGGTCGGGAGGGCGGGGGCGGCGGTCATCGGCGCGCGTGAAGACATCCACTCCCCTCCTCGTCCTGAGGAGCGGAGCGAAGCGGAGCCTCGAAGGACGCACAACGGCCGTGCGTGCTTCGAGGCCCGTTGCGCGGGCACCTCAGCATGAGGCGGGGAGAAGCGGGCGGGTCTCGCCTCCCCTCAGAAACCCGCGCCGAACCTGGCGTTGCTCTCCTTCAGGTCGGCCATCGCCTTGTCGGGATCGACCCCGGCCTTCTTCACCGATTCAACCCAGGCGGCCGTGAGCGGCTCGGAGGCCTTGCGCCACTCGCCGAGCTGCTCGGGCGTGAGGCGATACACCTCGTGGCCGGGGGCGGCCGTCAT
>CALMTJ010000029.1:0-2025 GCA_937872715.1 uncultured Methylobacteriaceae bacterium | reverse complement strand
GTGCAATGGTCCTCGATCACCTTCTTCTGGGCGGCCGACATGCCCTCGTACTTCGCCTTGTTCATCGCGTAGACGAACACGGTCGTGTAGAGCGGCTCGTCGATGTGGTACTTCACGACCTTGTCGATGCCGAACAGGAAGACGGAGCCCCAGGGGAAGAAGATCGCGTCCGCGACCCCGCGCTCGATCATGTCGCGCGCTTCCGGCGCCGAGCTCTGGACGTTGGTGCCGCCCGACTGGCTGACGAGCTGGCCGATGGTGGATTGCGCGGGCCGCACCTTCACGCCCTTCAGGTCCGACGGAACCGTGATCTTGCGGCGCGAATGCACCGATCCCGGCGCGTGGATCATGGCGAGGCAGAATTTCGTGTCCCCCATCTCCCGCGCGGCGTATTTGCGGTACCAATCGTCCAGCGCCCGCGTGCCCTTGTGGCCGTCCCCGAAGGTGAACGGGATCTGCCCGACGGAGATCACCGGGAAGCGGCCCGGCTGGTAGCCCGGATTCACGTAGGTGATGTCCGCGATGCCGTCCCGGGCCATGTCGTAATGGTCGAAGGCCTTGCCGAGCTGCTCGGAGGGGAACACCACCGTCTTGATGGTGCCGCCGGACGCCTTCTCGATCGACTGCGCCCATTCGCGGGTGGAGGGCACGAGCGGGTGCGCGGGCGGCACCCAGAGCGAGATCTTGAGGTCGACCGTCTTGTCCTGGGCGGCCGCCGGCCCGGCCGCGAGCGCAGCGATCCCGAGCGCCGCCGCGAATGCGAGCGTTCTCATGAGCGTTTCCTCCTGCCCCGCAGCCCGTTGGACGGCCGCGATCGCTTGCCCCGGCAACTATAGCCATGGTCCGGGCCTCCACAAGCGCCTCCCGCCGCCGCTCCCCGACGGGCGGGTTCGGGATTCGTTAACCATTCGGGACGGATAGGCCAGCTTGCGGTAACGGGCAGGTAAGTTTAACGAATCTACGGATGGGGTCAGCGAGGTTCGGCGGCACGACCGGACCCGATGAGCGGGGTCATTCATGAAGCGTCTCCTGGCGGCGGCCGGCTGCGCCCTCGCGCTCGCGGCCTGCAACGACCAGTTCGGCCAGAACGCGAAGTCGCTCTCGCCGATCCCGCCCAAGACCGTCGCCCTGATGTCCGAGAAGGGCATGACGAAGAGCGACCCGATCCTGGTGCGCGTCTACAAGAAGGAATCGGAGCTCGAGGTCTGGAAGAAGGGCGTCGACGGCGAATACGCGATGCTGAAGAGCTACCCGATCTGCCGCTGGTCCGGCCAGCTCGGGCCGAAGCGCAAGGAGGGCGACCGCCAGGCGCCGGAAGGGTTCTACAGCATCCCGCCCGGCCAGATGAACCCGAATTCGGCCTATTACCTGTCCTTCGACACCGGCTTCCCGAACGCCTACGACCGCTCCCATGGCGGCACCGGGTCGGCCCTGATGGTGCACGGCACCTGCTCGTCGCGCGGCTGCTACGCGATGACGGACGAGGGCATCGGCGAGATCTACGCCCTGGCCCGCGAATCCTTCGCCGGCGGTCAGCGGGCGTTCCAGTTCCAGGCCTACCCGTTCCGCATGACGGCCGAGAACCTCGCCAAGTTCCGGAACGATCCGAACATGCCCTTCTGGCGGAACCTCAAGGAAGGCTCGGACGCCTTCGAGATCACCCGGCGGGAGCCGAAGGTCGCGGTCTGCGGCGGGAGATACGCGTTCAACACGGTCGGCACCGATTGCGCGGCCGACCCGACCCTTGAGGCCGCACTCGCCGAGAAGGACGCGCATGACCGCAAGGAGGTGGCCGAGCTGGTCGCCAAGGGTACGCCCGCCATTCGCCTCGTCTACCAGGACGGCGGACAGCACGAGTCCTTCCGGCAGACAGCGTTCTCGGCCTTCGGCGGCGGCGATGCGGGCGGCAATTTCGCCGTGCTCGGCGCGACCTCCCGGCGCAATCTCGGCGACGTGAGCCGTCCGGAGGCGCTGGCCGAGGGGCCGCGCGAGGTCGCCATGGACATGCCGGAGACCGGCATGTCC